>JAFDYM010000144.1 GCA_018267435.1 Bacteroidota bacterium
AACAGCGAGGGGCAGGAAATACAGCCGCAAGGCAAATGGCGCCAAGTAGCATTTAAGAATGATAACCCATTAGTACTGGAGTTGGCATGTGGCAAAGGCGACTATACCCTAGGCCTAGCCAAGCGCTACCCAGGTAAAAACTTTATGGGTATAGATAGCAAGGGCGCCCGCCTGTTTACCGGTAGCAAAACCGCTACCGAGCAGGGCTTGAACAATGTGGCATTTACACGCTTGCGTATAGAGAATATAACCAACTTTTTTGCCGAGAGCGAGGTAGATGAAATATGGATAACCTTTCCCGATCCATTCCCAAAGGCGGATGGTGCCAAGCGTAGGCTTAGCGCGCCTAAGTTTTTGCATAGGTACGAGAAGGTGTGCAAGCCAGGTGCCATTATACACTTTAAAACAGACGACTTACCTCTATTCCACTTTACTAAGGAGATGGTAGATGAGCAGGGATATAAGGTACTATATTATAAGGAGGACATTTACTCGGCACCATTCGAATACGAGGAACTGGGCATACAAACCCACTACGAACGTAGCCACTTGGCCAACGGCCGTACTATTAACTACATCCGCTTTGAGATGCCACTACAAAAGCGCAACCTGCCTGTAGAGGTAAACCATATACCTGAAGAGGATGATGAGCAGGAATAGCATGCTGAAGACCGGCTATACAATTTAAGTTTTTAGTATCTTACATTATATGCCTAGTAAGAAGAACGCCACGGCTATTGATAAGCCTAAAAAAGACTACACTTTTTTCGAGAATGTATGGGCAGTAGCACGCCTAATACCCAAAGGCCGGGTAACCAGCTATGGTGCTATAGCCAAATACCTGGGTGGCAGCCCACGTGTGGTGGGCTATGCCATGAACGGCTGCGGCGATGTAAAACCCAAGGTACCCGCCCACCGCGTACTTAACCGAAACGGCCTTTTAACTGGCCGCCACCACTTTAACCCACCAGAACTTATGCAGCAGCTGCTTGAAAAAGAGAAAATAAAGGTAGAA
Organism: Bacteroidota bacterium; assembly: GCA_018267435.1. Taxonomy (GTDB): domain Bacteria; phylum Bacteroidota; class Bacteroidia; order Chitinophagales; family LD1; genus Bog-950. The sequence continues at coordinate 1,016 of JAFDYM010000144.1, forward strand.
AAGGACCAAGTGGTAGACTTTAAGCGCCTGTTTTGGGACCCTGCCACAGAGCTATAAGGGGGGGTAGCAACTGAGAAAAAGTGGGAACCCCCTACCCTCAAAATGGCTTATAAATATTTGATTTTCAAGTGGTATATTTTATATACTGTAACCACCCCCCTGTTTTTTTGATATGCGATTGTACCCCTTGTATTAAGAAATGATGAATAAGCAGATTGGCATATTGACATCCATAGAAAACGATATTATCTTAACTGAAAAATAACGGCAGAAGTTTCGGAATTAATGGGAACTGGGTATTTTTGCAATCCCTTAAATACTTGCGCCTTTACAAGGGCGCACCCTATAACCGGACAAGCTAAAGTGGTGCTATAATTTGGAGAGATTGTAACACCGGTAAGTACGCACAACAATGTAGTTATACGCAGGTATATGCTATAAAGTTGCGTAGGGCTAACCAAAATCATACTTTAAAGAAACGTTGAATAAACACTTGGGCAGTATTTTTGTAACTAAGCACACGGACACACACAACAAAGCATTATGAAGTTAAAACTTTTACGCTTCGCCATTGCGGCGCTTTTCATTATTGGTACTACAGCTGGCGCTTGGGCGCAGACCACGCTTGCTTCGCATGATGGGGTAACGGCTACAGGAGACGCTGCTGGTTGGACACGGACTAACATAGCAACTAGCACTACCTATATGCAGCTAATAGCTTCAAATGCTGTATTGGTTAGTCCATCAATGAATTTTTCGGGCTACGGTTCTCTTGCGCTTAATTTCAAGGCAAGGACCTTTGGTGGTACAAATACTACAGCAAATACAGTAACGGTTTCTATTTCGGTAAACGGTGGTGGAGCTTGGACGACATTAGGTACAAGGACTCCTACCACTAATAGTTTAACTGCTCAATCGGCGTTTAGTCTTAATTCTTACTCTACCGAAACGACCGTACTAATTCGTTTTCAATCATTGGGAGGTACTGGTAGTATAGGTGTGGGTATAGATGATATAGCAATAACTGGTGTATCTGCCCCATCGTGCGGTTCTGCCACCGTTACATCATCGGCAGCTACTGGCGTTACTACAAGTGCCGCTACACTTAACGGCGATGTATCATCAATAGGCTCGGGTAGTGCTACTACAGTAACTGCCAAAGGCTTTTTGTATTCGTTAAACAGCAACTTATCAGCAGGTACTTATACTAGTAACGGTTCAGGTACTGGTGCATATACTGCCAACTTAAGCAGCTTGGCGGCTAACACCCGTTATTATTACAGGGCTTATGCACGTAACGATTGCCCCGATACGGCAGTTACAGCAACAGCTTCAGTATATACTTCACCCGATGCACCTGTAGCTAACGCTGCAGGCAGCGTAACCACCAATAGCTTTGCCGCTAGTTGGAACAACGTAACGGGTAGCGAAACTGAAACATACCAGATACAGGTTTCTACCAGTAATACATTCGGCTCTACCGTGGTTGACCAAACATCTACCAGCGGTAGCACCATATCGGGCTTAAGCAGCGGTACTACTTATTACTATCGTGTGCGTGCTACCAACACAGGTGGCAGCGGTGCTTGGAGCAACGTAGTAAGCTTTAGTACTACCGATAACAGTATGCTTATAAATGCGGTAAACGTAAACATAACCGAAAACTTTAACTCATACGTAGCAACATTGGCTACTATGCCTGTGGGTTGGACCTCGTCATCGGCTACCTTTGTAGGTGCAGGTGGCAGCGGCAGCAGCGGCGGCGGTAACTACTACAATACACAAACTGCTGGCGATAATAGCTTGGGCGTATTGCGTACAGGTAGTACCGATATTACCCTATCGGTAAACATACGCAACACTACAGGTGTAACTATCAATACCTTAGTATTGTCATACGACTTTGAACAATGGCGCTACGCTAACACAAGCGGCTTTAGTGTTACTGAGTCGGGCTTAGGTGCATCGGTTACAGGCCTTAACCAAAATGGTACTGCAAGTGGTAGCGGGGTAACGGTTACGGCAAAAAGCGTAATTCTTACAGGTCTTAGCATAGCCAACAACGCTAGCTTTAGCTTAAATTTTCTTGCCTTCGACGTAACAGGTTCAGATAACGGTATGTCAATTGATAACTTTACGGTATTGGCTAACCCTACCGTATTGCCAGTAGATACTATAACTACAGGCGCCATAAGCTTGGCTAGCAACTGTGCGGGCACTAGCGTTACGGTTCCTTTTAGCGCACAGGGCGCATTTAGCACAGGCAACGTATATACTGCACAGCTAAGTAATGCTGCGGGCAGTTTTGCATCGCCAGTAGCTATAGGTACACTTACCAGCACTGCTACTAGCGGCAACATAAGCGCTACTATACCAGCAGGTACTGCTACAGGTACTGGCTACCGTATACGTGTAGTAAGCAGCAACATAGCACTTACAGGTAGCGATAACGGCACTAACCTTACTATAAACGCACTACCGGCTACACCGGCTAACCCTACGGCAGCGGCTAACCCAGCTTGTGCATCTACTACCTTAAATACAATGACGCCTGCTGCGGGTACTACCAACTACTGGCAAGGTACTACAGCTAGCGGCACTAGCACTAGCCAAAGCACAGCTTCTACTTACAACGTAAGCAGCAGCAATACATATTATGTACGTGCGCAAGATAACACCAGCCTTTGCTGGTCGAGCGGTAGCGGTAGCTTGGCAGTAATAATAACTAGCTCGCCAGCGCAACCTAGCAGCATAGTACGCAGCCCAAGCGGCAACGTATGTAACGGTAGCTCATATACCCTATCGGTAACCGATGTACCGGGTACTACTTACACTTGGGTATTGCCAAGCGGCTGGGTACAAACTGCCGGTGGTACTACCAACTCGATAAGCGTAACAGCAGGTGCAAGTATAGGCACTATAAGCGTAACCCCAAGCAACGGCTGCGGTACAGGTACTGTACGTAACTTGTCGATAGCATCGGTAGGTACAGGTGCTATGGTTACCTTGCAGCCAGCCGATGCAAGTATATGCAGCGATGCTACTTTAACTTTCAATACAACTGTAACAGGTGCCTCGGCACTAAGGTGGCAGTATAGCGATGATAACGGATTTACATGGACCGATATGTACGATGGCAGCTATGGTATAAGTGGTGCAGCTACTAGTAACCTAAGCCTAGCTTACCCACAAACCAATGCATGGTACGATTATGCATTCCGCCTAAAAGCTACTGGCACAGGCTGTGGCGATAGCTACTCGCAAAATGCATATACCATAGGCGATCCTCCGGTAGTAACCGTGCCGGGTACCGATACAACACTTTACTACCAAAACTTCGGTACTGTAAACGATGCTCCACTACCTACAGGTATGAGCACCTATAGCAGCCCAAGTGGCAGCACTCTATGGCAAGTAAAAGCAGGTACTGCTAACAGTAGCGGCTATACTGGCGCCAGCGGTGGTGGCCACGCTTACTTGGCAAACAACAGTACCGATGCAGATAAAGTAGTATACCTTGAACTGCCTACTATAAATACAACTAACAAAAACAATATACAATTAATATGGGCTGGCCGTCGTAGTAGCTCATACTACGGCTTGCAATTGCTTGAGTACAGCGTAAACGGCGGTGCTTGGCAAGGTATGCCTTACTACTATCTTACACAGTATGTAGATGGCAACTGGAGGTTAGAGAACAGTGGCGATATGATACAGCTACCTAGCGCAGCCAGCAACGTAAGCAACTTAAGGATACGTATATCTATACCAGTACACAGCAGCGGTAACTTCCGTATAGATGATATAACCGTAAAAGGCAGTAAAATGGATGTAGCAGCAGCTACTGTATGTAGCGGTGCTAGCTTTAACCTACCTTATAGCGAAGTGATAATTGGTGCCGATAAATATAGCTTAACAGTTAGCCCTGCCATACCAGGCTTTAGCCCAGTGGTAGATGCTACCTTGCCAGCTAACCAAATACCTGTAACTGTACCTGCTAACACACCTGCAGGTATATACCAATTCAAGCTTTCGGTAAAAAGCACCACTACAGGTTGTACATCGCTAGCTGAGCAGGGTTACATGGTACAAGTAAACAAGGTAACGGCTACTGCTAGCAATACAGGTGCTTATACCGCAGGCCAAACTATAAGCCTAAGCAGCAGCGCTACCGGTGCTACTGGTACATTGGGCTATAGCTGGAGCGGCCCTTCAACATTTACAGCAGCCGTAGCTAACCCTACCCGTGCGGGTGCACAAACAAGCTTTGCGGGTACATATACCGTAACTATAACCGATGATGGTACAACTTGTAGCGCTACTGCTAGTACTACCGTAGTAGTAAATGCTTCGCCTACTGCATATACATGGACTGGAAACCTTAGCACCGAGTGGAACAATGCAGGCAACTGGGATATGAACGCAATACCTAACGATTGTGCCCACAACGTAATAGTACCTAGCAATCCACCAAGTGGTAACTACCCTGCTATAGATGTAGTAGTAAGTGTAGGGAACATACAGCTAGGCAACAATTCGCGTATTACGCTTGACGCTGACTTGAACGTGTGTGGCAACTGGACTGGTGCCCCTGCTACCCCAGCTATATTGTTGGGTAATTCAAAAGTAGTATTCCAAGGTGGTGCGCAGCAAAACATAAGTGGTAAAACACAGTTTAATACTTTACAGGCTAACAACAACGCAGGCGTACAAGTACAAAGCGGTAGCGCAGTGCAGATATTTACTGCACTTGAGCTGAAAGCTGGCGACTTTAACGCAGGCAACAACTTAGTTACCTTCCGTAGTATATCTACTACCGAAGTAGGTATTATCAACAACTTCTCGGCGGGCTTTGCCGGTACTATGTCGGGTTCAATAAAAGCTGAGCGCTACTACGATAGCCCAGCTGCACAAAGCTTTAGCCAACACTTTATGGGTTCACCGGTTAATGCCCCTTCAGTAAGCCAATTTGGTGCTACTGGTGTACCGGGCATGGTTCAACCACTTAACTGTTGGATAGATAGCTTTGCAGTAGGCTCGCCTTACGGCAGCATGTATGAATATGTAGAAGCTAACGGTACTACCTGCGGCGTACAAGTATGGAACGCTCTAACTAGCGGAACTACTGTAAACGGTAAAGGCTATAGCGTAGCACGCACCGGCGCGGGTACACTTACTTTGAACGGTGCACCTAACCTTAACAGCACCTACAGCGTAAGCGGCTTGGGCAACACTGGCTACAGCAACTCTGCCAGCTATGCACAAACCCCACCACTTACTACTGTAACTATCAATAGCGGCTGGCACTTAGTGGCTAACCCTTACCTAGCCGACCTTAACCTAACTACGCACGCTGCCAACAGCGCCTTCGATGCACAAATACAAGTATGGGAAGCTACTGGCCCTTATGCAGGTACTTACCGTCCGCGTATGACTAACTCAAACGCTGTATTGGCTCCGTTCCAAGCGTTCCTAGTACACAAAACTGCTGTAGGTGGCACGGCTACTTACAACTTGTATGCTAGCGACCGTACATTGGCAGCAGCTACTTTCTATCGCCAGGCTAACCAAAGCGAATTGAAACTAGTAGCACAGAACTTAACTACAGGTTTGCTTGATGAAACTTATGTTGCTTTCAATACCGATGCATCTACCCAGTTTGATGTAGAGTACGATGCCAACAAAGTACAAGGTAGCAACACAAGGCACACTATATACAGCGTAGTAAACGGTACCGATTATGCTATCAACACGCTAAACAATGCTGAGCAAACTTCGACCGTACCTGTAAGCATGAGGCCAGGTGCCGATGCTAGCTTTAAGTTTACCGTAGAAGGTATCAACACTTTCGATGCTACCCAATACATATACTTGGAAGACAAGGCAACTGGCCAAATGATAGACCTACGCCAGAACCCTGAGTACACTTTCAACATGAATACTACCGAGGCTTTCGACCGTTTTGTATTGCACTTTACACCTGCAGCGCAGTTTGCTGCTGCCGATGCTACTTGCGAAACACAAGGTACCATAAACGTAACACAGCCAGGTGCTGCTAGCTGGAACTACACTGTAACCGATGCCAACAACACAACTATAAGCAGTGGTACATTGAACGAAACTAGCCCAGTAACTGTACACGCTGCAACAGGTGTATACACTGTTACATTGGTAGATGCAAACAACTACACCGTAGCGCGTAACGTAATGATAAGCGGCAACAACGCTGCCGATGCTACATTCAACACTTCGGCTACTACAGTTGAAGAAGGTGCCGATGTGGTGTTTACCGCTAACCAAGCAGGTGCTACCTACAGCTGGAACCTAGGCAACGGTGCTACTGCTACTGGCAGCGGCGTAACTATGGCTTACACTACACCTGGCGTATACAGTGTAGAGTTGACAGTAACTACCGCAAACGGCTGTAGCGCTACAAGCACGGTATTGGTAACTGTAAATGCTAAGGTAGAAACTGGCATAAAAGATGTAACCGATGCTAACTTGAAACTATGGAGCAATGGCAACAAGGTATATGTTGACTTTAGCAAGGCAAAGTTGAACAACGCCAACGTAGGTATATACAACCTAATAGGTCAAGAGCTTAGCAAAGAGAATGTAACAGGTACTATCTATATTAAGGAAGTAACACAGTTTGAAGCTGGTTATGTAATAGTAAGGGTAGAAAACAACGGCAACGTAACTACCAAAAAACTACTAATAGCTAACAAGTAGAACGTACTTAGTAGTTGATAAATCTAAAAACGGCTTTCAGTTTATTCTGAAGGCCGTTTTTAGATTTACGCTAAGTGGTTTGTATTATAAAGTAAGGACCTTGCACATTAAGTTATAGGGACAAAAAAAAATCCCCCATCGGATGATGGAGGACCTTTATGATGATTGCTCATCTTAAAACTTAAAAACGATTTATATGGAGTAGTAATTGTCAATTACGTGAGGAAGCTGCTCAAGAAAACTTCTTCCTCACGGTTGCTGAAGCCTTTATGCCTTTGTATACCCGTATGGGCTTACTGCATCGTAGGCTATCAGTTTATTGTTAACCCTGCCTGTGCTATATTTTAAATGTTTGTACCATGCCATTTGGCACGGTTTGGTACCTTTTTTGAAGAAAAATGAGGAAAAATATCCAACATATTAGGGAAAAATAGCCACAGTTATACCCCAAAAAAGAAATCCTTATTTAAAAAAGGGTTGGTTTTGCGCTCGTGCCCAATTGTAGTTTCGGGGCCGTGACCGCTGTACACGGTAGTTTCGTCGGGCAGCGCCATCATTACCTCAGTTATGGTTTTAAACAGCACCTTGCCATTGGCGCCTGGTAAGTCGTACCTACCCACACTGCCTTGAAACAATACATCGCCGCCTATTACCAAGTTGGCTTCTTTGTTATAGAACGATATACTGCCTGGCGAGTGGCCAGGGGTAAATAGCACATCTAAGGTAGTATTTCCGAAAGTAACCTTATCGCCGCCGTTTAGGTAAGTGATAGGCTTCGGCGATTCTTCGATAAAAAAACCGAAGAAACCTTGGTATGCTAAGGCAGCTTTCATTACATCGTATTCAAGCTCATTAAACTCGGGCAACAAATTGTACTTGGCGCATATAAACTTATTGCCCGGAAAATGGTCGATATGGCAATGGGTGTTCAATAGCTTCACGGGCTTAAGTCCATTGGCTTCAATGGTTTGCACCAGTTGGTTGCGTTCTTTTTCGTTGCTGCAACCGGGGTCGATGATGGCGCACTCTTTTGTATCATCTGCCAATACATACGTATTTTCGCTAAAAGGATTAAAAGTGTGCTTATATACCTTGAGCATGCGTTTATTTTGATTAAGTTTGAGAAACAGAGCATTATGCCTAAATGCGCCTAATGCAAAACAAATATAGTGTTACAACGTTTTGAACCTTGCTGATGAGTTTTTTTGATCGATTTTTTTGTGGCAACAATGTAGGTAAGCTGGCTATGGTGGCAGTGCTGCTGTTTGCTGACATAAACCTAAAGGCACAAACCAATGCCGAAAAGTTTGGCCAAAACAGGGTACAATACAAAGACTATAAGTTTCAATACTACGAGAGCGACAACTTTACCACCTATTTTTACCAAGGCGGGCAAGATATAGGCAAGTATGTAATTAAAACAGCCGAAGATGTATCGGACGAAATATCGGCCCTGCTTGATTTTAAATACCGCCGAACGATAGACATTATAGTTTACAACAACATTAATGAGCTTAACCAAACCAACATAGGCATATACGAGGCTAACCAAGTGCCTGGCGGTACAGTTAAAATACCTGCCAATAAAATATTCATATACTTCAACGGCGATCATAGGCATATTGATAAGCAGCTGCGCGAACAAATAACGCGCATATACATCAATAATCTTTTTAAAGGGGTAGGTTTTAGCGAGGCAATACAGAACTCGGTAATGGTTACCATGCCCGATTGGTACCGCTTTGGCTTAATGAAGTACGTAAGCGAGCCATGGAGCAGCGATATGGAAGACCGCCTGCGCGATGGTATAATGAGCGGCCGATACAAAAAGCTGAATAGGCTACAGCCCGAAGAAGCCATATTTGTAGGCCATAGCATATGGCACTATATTGAAGAAGTACACGGTAAGAGCGTAGCCAGCAATATTATATACCTAAGCCGCGTAAACCGCAGCGTAGATAATGGTTTTCTGTTTGTGCTGGGTACCAACCTATCTCAAACCTTGCAGAACTGGTATACCTATTACTACAACAGGTTTAATAACGAGAAGGGCTACACTGCTATGCCACCCGATGCCAGTTTGGTAAAAATACGCACGCGCAAAGGGCACAGCTATTACCAACCATGCATAAGCCCCGATGGTAAATACGTAGCCTACGCAGGTAATGATATGGGCCGCTACAAGGTGTACCTTACCAATACCGAAACCAAAAAGACCAAAGTAATATTTAGGGGTGGTTATAAAACCAACACTCAATTTACCGATGAATCGATACCGCTTTTAAGTTGGGACCCTAGCGGCAAGCGCCTAGCCATAATAAGCGATAAGCGCGCGCAGATTTTTCTACGCCTATACGATGTAGAAAGTAAGAAGATGGAGGTGAACCCCATGCGCAAGTTTCAGAAGGTTATCAGCTTCAACTTTGTTGATAGCAAGCAACTGGTAATGAGTGCCACGCAAAACGGGCAAACCGATATTTACCTTTACACCATAGCCAGTACCACTACTAGAAAAATAACGGACGACTACCACGATGACCTGTATCCTGCTTATGTAACATTGGGCAGCAGCCGCGGCATTATGTTCAGCAGCAATAGGCCCGATGAAAACATGGTGCCTGGCAGATATGAAAGCCAAAGCATATTAAAGCAGCACGACTTATATTACTTCGACCTTGACCAAACTGGCAACCAGTTAATACGCATTACCAATACACCAATGGTAAGTGAAACATATCCTCAAGATTTTGGCGAGAGCGAGTTTAGTTACCTAAGCGATGAAACAGGTATACGCAACCGCTACGTGGGCCACCTGGAAAGCACCTTCGACCACAACGAAAAACTATACCGCATACTAAACAAGGAAACGGAAGAGGTAGACTCGGTGTATGTGAAGGAGAACGTAGAGCTTGACTCGATAATGGATATGCGCAACATGCAAGTGCTAGGCGTAGAAACCGTGAAGATGTACAAAACTACGGGTATAAGTAGCAGCTATACCAACTATGGCTACAGTATACGCTCGCAAACTGTATCGCCTGAAAAAGGATTGACGCTGGATTGGTTTGTGAAGGATAACAAGCCTAAGCTATATAAGTACGAAGTAGCCAGCACTGCCGATAGCAAAGCACCTACCACCGAGTATATGGTGAATGAGCAACGCAGGGTTATAACCGAAGAGAAACCTACCAATACAGTGGTTACTGAACCTAAAGTGGCAAGCACAAGCAGCAACCAATCGGTTGGTGTAGATTCGGCATGGCTTGCCAAGGGGCAAAGGCCTTACGACTTTCAAAGCGAGTTTGATTATGGCATTAAGTTGTTCGATTGGGATAGTGCCGCTGCACAACGTATAGAAGATGCACAAGAGGGATATGTGTTCCGCTTCAGCCGCGTGCGCCCATACTTTATTAGGTTAATGGTAGACCGCACCGTGGTGCAGTTAGATAATAACCTGCTAATGACGCGCTACCAGCCGTTCGACCCTGCCAACCCTAACTTCGATAACGTGCCGCTAGGCTTTATGCTAAAGGTGGGTGTAACCGATCTACTTGAAAACCACAAGATATATGCAGGTATGCGCATACCGTTTTCGGGCATAGGTAGCAACAACGAATTTTTTGTAACCTACGAGAACCTTACCAAGCGCCTTGATACCAAGTTTACTTTCTACCGAAAATCAATTGGTGAAACTGCTTACACCAGGTTGCCTTTTACCAACGAGGTAATACCCGGCAATATAGATGGTGTGGAGTACAGCATTAAAACCAACTATGCAGAATTAGAGGTACGTTATCCTTTCGATGTGTTGAGCAGGCTGAACTTTGGCTTGGCTTTCCGCAATGATAGGGTGGTGTATAAAGCTAAAGACGACTATACGTTGAACCTACCTTCATTATCGCAAAACTGGTTGTTTCTTCGTGCCGAATATGTGTTTGATAACTGTATAGAAATAGCCACCAATATTCGCTATGGTACACGCTTTAAGGTGTTTGGCGAAATACATAAAGAATTCCCAACCAAGAATAAACAGCTTGGCGAAAACTACGAGTTTCCGCTGGTGCAGTTCAACAACAAATACATGACGGTGTTTGGTGCCGACCTACGCCACTACATGAAGGTGTACAAGCAAATAATATGGGCTAACCGCATAGCCATTGGTGCATCGTTCGGCAACAAGCGTATGATTTACTATATGGGCGGCCTAGATAACTGGTTAACTGGCCCTAGGTATGATAAATTCGACCGCACTACGCCTATCAACCTGAACAACAACTACGCATTTCAAACGCTTGCCACACCGCTGCGCGGCTTTAAGCAAAATGCCCGCAATGGCGATAAGTTTTTATTGATAAACTCGGAACTTCGTGTGCCGATATTTGCAGCGCTTATCAACTCGCCTATCAAAGCTGAGTTTATACGCAACTTCCAATTGGTAGCATTTATGGATGTAGGCACGGCATGGGAAGGTGCATCGCCTTTTTCGGATAGCAACCCGCTATACAACGAGGAGATACCTAACGCAGATAACCCATCGGTAGTGGTGCGCGTAAAGCGTTATAAAACACCTGTTATTATGGGCTTTGGCCCTGGTGTACGCACTACTATTTTCGGTTTCTTTTTAAGGCTAGATGCCGCATGGGGTGTAGATACAGGAGAGATAACCAAAAGACCAATGTATTACTTTACTTTTGGCCTCGACTTTTAGATAGGATTACACCGATTATTATAGGATTGCACAGATTTTGAAAACGATTATACAGATAGAAAAATAGGAGAGGTAAGGCGCGCTTCACTCGTCCCTCGCTCTCGTCCTTCGTCCCTTATATTATGTTGACTTTACGATCAGAACACTTAGTAAAAACATACGGCAAGCGTACCGTGGTAAACGATGTATCGGTGCATGTAAGCCAAGGCGAAATAGTGGGCTTGCTAGGCCCCAACGGTGCGGGTAAAACCACATCGTTCTACCAAATAGTAGGTTTGATACCGCCCGATACCGGCAAAGTGTTTTTAGGCGATACAGACATAACCGACCTGCCCATGTACAAGCGTGCCCAAGCAGGTGTGGGCTACCTGCCGCAAGAGGCTTCTGTATTCCGGAACTTATCGGTAGAAGATAACGTGGCGGCAGTGCTAGAGATGACGAAGCTGAGCAAGAAAGAACAGAAAGAAAAACTGGAACTGCTATTGGCCGAGTTTGGTTTGAACCGCGTGCGCAAAAGCATGGGCAACGTACTAAGCGGTGGCGAGCGCCGCCGTACCGAAATAGCCCGCGCCCTAGCTACCGACCCTAAATTTATATTGCTAGATGAACCCTTTGCTGGTATTGACCCTATAGCCGTGGAAGACATACAGCGCATAGTGGTAAAGCTGAAGGAGAAGAACATAGGCGTGCTGATAACCGACCACAACGTGCAGGAAACCTTATCGATAACCGATAGGGCATACTTGCTGTTTGAAGGTAAGATACTGAAGGCTGGTAATGCCGAGGAACTAGCCAATGACCCGCAAGTGCGCAAGGTGTACCTAGGCGAAAACTTTATTCTACACAGAAAGAACTACGCCAGCGACAGTGGTAACGTGAAAGGTGTAACCAAAGAAGAAATGATAGCTTATACCAATCAAATGGTGAAGCAGATTGAACAGCTATTAAGCAGTGTTAAAGATGGTAATACAAGGGAAAGCGAAGATTTGGTTTTCAAGAAAGATCACTCCGACTTTCGCAGTACGCTTAACGAGTACAAGTTGAGTTTATCGAATTTTGCTGCTACCTCGGCCGATGCCAACTTGATAGAAAAAGCAAACGAGCTTACCAGCAATAAGAACACAGCTAAAAGCGGTGTGGGTATAAAAGATATGGCTATTAGTGCTGTAAGCCTAGTAATTCCCGCTGTAGGTAACATGCTTAATACACTTGACCAAAACAAAGATCTAGAAGCGGCACTTATGGATGAAAGGACAGCACTGCAACACATAGTAGGTGCATTGATGTTGTTGGATAGCAACAAAAACTAGTAAGCCGCCATGCCCGATATTAAGAACAGGCTATTTAGGTTTTACTTAAAGCATTGGTTCCCCCCTGTATTTACCAAGCAGCGTTCTATTAAGGAGCAGCAGCAGAATTTGCAAGGCATCTTATCATCTGTTAGCAACACAGCATTGGGTAAAGATGTAGGCTTGCTGAAGGTAAACAGCTACGATGCTTACCGCAGC
>JAFDYM010000145.1 GCA_018267435.1 Bacteroidota bacterium
ATTGTATTTGCCGCAGCACTTATCCCATTGCTGGTAGGCTTTGTTTATTATCACCCTAAGGTATTCGGCAACGCGTGGATGAAGGCTGCAGGCGTAAGTGCCGACGGTGCCAAGCCGAATATGATATTGGTGTTCGGGCTTACCTATGTGTTTAGCGTAATGCTAGGCGTGGCTTTACTAAGTATCGTTATTCACCAAATGGGTGCTTATAGTATGCTAGTAGGTCAGCCAGGTTTCGATGCCAAAGCTGCCGATAGCGAAGCATGGCAAATGTTTACGGCATATATGGCTAAGTATGGCCACACCTACCGCACCTTTAAGCACGGTGCATTGCATGGTACTCTATCTGCCATATTCTTTGCACTGCCAGTGTTTGGTATCAACTCATTATTCGAGCGCAAAGGCTGGAAGTACTTCCTTATCAACCTTGGCTATTGGGTAATAGCACTTGCATTAATGGGCGGTGTTATCTGCCAGTTTGCGTAATCCCCATCCAACCCTCCCCCAAGGGGAGGGCTTTTGAAACAAATGAGGCCGTATTCAATTTTGAATACGGCCTCATTTGTTTTTGTGTTTGTTCCCTTCCCTATGGGAAGGGTTAGGGACGGGCTTCTACTTCCTCACCCTCAATTTTTGCCCTACGGCAATATTGGTATTGCTCAAGTTGTTCAGTGCTTTTAGTTCATCTACTGTAAGGCCATATATCAATGCCACACGGTAGAAGGTCTGCCCCTTCTCCACTACGTGGTACTCGCTTTGCGTTACCTTGTACTCTGTGCCGTTAGGTGCTACCTCTACTGCCTTGGTGCTGGCAACTGGGCGCTCGGCTGCAGGTGCAGCGGCTACTGTTTTGCTTTCGGTGCTTGTGGTAGTTACTGTTTTGGCAGGGGTGGTTTTTACCTTTGTTTCAGTAGTGGTTGTAGTAGTGGTGGTTGGTGTTTCTACTACCTCGGTAGTTTCGGTTCTTACAACATTCTTTTTAGTTACGGGTGCGCTCTCTTCCATAGGTGCTTGCTCGCCATCTTTCAGTTTGCGAACCAGCACTACTTGGCCTGCGCTAAGTTTTACATCGCTCGGAAAATCGTTCAGCAAAAAGAAGTCGCCCGCCTTTACGCCGTACTTCTGTGTAATGGTGTTTACGTTCTCGCCCTGCTTAACCGTGTGTTTCAAAAACTGCGGTAACCTCTCCTGCGCCTGCGTGGTAAATGCAATAAGCATTAAGCAGCAAGCTGCCAATAGTTGTAATGTTTTTATCATGTGCCTGTGGTGTGTTGTAAACCGAAATATAACAATTCTGCGGAAGGTTTGGTAAGTGCGCTAAATGTTAAAATAAAAGCCATTAGAACGCGGATGAAGCGGATAACACGGATAAAACAGATTTTTTATGGGCCGTACGGTTGCGTTTTACGCTTTAGCTAGGTCTGCCACGCGCCTACCTACTGTGGCGCATCTCTCAACCGAAAACAAGAAACTGAAAACGACAAACCGAAAACTATATGTGATTTTCCTTGCCCTTTAGCCATACTTGATAGCCTATGGCAGGCAGCAGCACCACTACCAATACGCAAATGGCGTTGAACTGTCCGTATAAGTTAAAGCCCTCCCAAGCGCAGCGCGCGTGGAAGAAGAACGGATACAGCATACCTGCCAAGTACAAGAACACGCCATGCTTAATGCGCTTAAGAAAGGTAAACAGGCACAAGCCATAGCTAAGTATATGCACCGTGTGCGACCACATAGGCTCATTGCTTACAGGGTAGAAAAAGCCGATGATATGCACCGCCACGCAAATGGCGAGGAACATAGCAAGCAGTATGCGCAATATGGGTTGTAGGCTGTTCATGTATGGAAGGTACTGTGCTTATTGAAAATGGCAAAATGATAATGAGAGAATTAGTTGATGGCATTACTATTATCTTTTATCCCTTATTTGAATTTTTTTCGCCACAGTCCCGAGGAGTCGGGACACAGATTAAATACAAGTGGCAAAATGATAATGAGAGAATGTGATTTGGCCATTTTCTAACTATATTCAACACAACTGATATGGATAAAACTATATTAATATGGCTAAGCCTATTCCCCGTAGCTGCATTTCTGATGTGGTACGGCCACTATGCCGTATTCCATACCGATAAACTATTGCAATACTACGAGGACAAGTCAAGTGTTAAGCCGGGCTCATTGGTATACCGTATGCGCTTATCTAAATCCAAGCAAATATTTTGGGTGAAGATTGTTGGGGCCTCAATGATGCTAGTAGGGCCTGCACTTATAGTGTTACTAGTTTGGGCTAGCATTTACGACAGATGATGCTAACATATAACTTATAAAGCATTTGCTACTGCTTCCTATACTAATACTATTATATGGCTGCAAAGAGCCTAAGCAGCCACAGCCCGATAGCATTAGAGCTTGGATCTTTTGGGTCAAGCCAAAAGAACAGATAATATTTATATTAGCCCTTATGCACAAACACCCCTTGCTACTGCTAGCCCTTATTATATCAATAAACCTATTGGCGCAACAGCCGCGCGTAAAGCACAATACCATTACCAAGGGTGCGAACACCTTTAGCTTTGTACATATAACCGATACACACATAGGCGAGGGCTGCGAGGCGCACGACTATGGCACCAAGGGCTACTACGATACTATATGCGGCAAAGAGGGCGGCTACCCTGCTGAACGCCTGAGCAGTGCCGTGCATTGGATAAACGAGAATGCTGCGAAGGAGGACATCCGTTTTGTGTTGGTATCGGGCGACTTGACGGGTGCTGCAGAGAAGTCGCAGTTTATGCATTTTAAGCAGATCATGGATTCGTTGCGCGTGCCGTATGTGCCGCTGATAGGCAACCACGATGCTTGGCCCTATAACCACTACGAAGATGAGGCCAGCCATGCCAGCGGCGATAGCATAATGAACGAGGTGTTTGCCAGTACGTTTGATGGATTGAAGAAGCTAGAGGGTTGGAACGATGGCAGCCGTACGGTGCGCTGGCATAACCCCGAAAGTGGCAGAGATGCTTATCTGCACAACTACACTTACCATTACAACAACACGCTGTTTGTGTTCCTCGACTTTAACCCGCGCTACCATGTGCGCAAGGCCGAGCCAGGCATAGGCCCCGAGGCTAGGCTGACAGATACCATTGGCGGTACGCTACCTTTTCTACGCAACGCACTTAGCACTGCCAAGCCTACCGATAACATAGTGCTGATAAGCCACCACCCACCTATGAAGAATTTTCTGGGTGCGCATTATTCCTTCAGTGCCAAGCAGCGCAAGCAGTTGCGTGCTACCATATCGCCGTATAGTAAGCAGGTAAAGGCATGGTTCTGCGGACACATGCACCGCTGGTGGCGCTACAGCAGTGTAGGTACTAAAGTATACGAAACCAAAGCCAACAAGGGTCAAAAGCATGGCGGCTTTAGGGTGGTGCAAGTGGGGTATTAGAGAATGATTAGATAATTAAGGAAATTGGAAAATTAAGAAGATGGATTTGATATTCGTTGCTACAGATACTATTGAGTTTGATGTTCTATTAGATGAGGATAAGCTAATAGAGAAGTATATGATGGATGATAATAGAGGTTTGGAATCTGCTTATGCTAAGAATGAAGAGGATGCCATAAAGACGCTGCAATTTGTGTTTGGCAAGAATGTAGCGTTAAATGATTTGGTAGCCGATAATGGCAAACGAGCAATTGACCTATCAGCCTACAAAGGCAATGTTATTTCGTTTGAAGAATTAGAAGAAAAATATGCCGCTTGGATTGAAAGTACAGGCATAGAAAACAACATGGATACCTATGGTCATCTGATATTTATTATCGGTTACGCAAAACGAAATATCGAAAAGAAGTATTTGTACGTAGTCTTTCAGTAAGAGTGTTTCCATCATCTGACATCCGACATCGGTCATCCGACCTCCCTACTTCATCAACAACTTCTGAAATTTGTATTCATCGCCATTGAACACATTGGCATCGGTGGCACCGGTTATGCCAAGTAGGTCGGCTTTGTCGCTGTGCTGCCAAAACACCCATTGCAGTTTTTCATCTACCACTATCTCATCGCGATAGTAGTGCGCTACCCAAAATTTATACTCGCCAAAGTCTTCCAACAGAAAATCTTCAATGAAATTGATGTTGGAATATAGGATAGGCTTTACCTTATAGTGTGCCTCTATTTCTTTAATAAACTCCTTTAGGTTTTTAACTAGGTCGGCTTTGGTTTTGCCACGCAGTTCTTCCACATCTATAATAGGAGGGAAGTCACCTTTCTCTAGCTTAACACTGGTAATAAAGTTAGTGGCCTGCACCTTTGGGCTGCGGTCAGGCAGAAAGTAGTGGTATGCCCCACGTGTGTAGCCGTGGTCCTTGGCATCGTCCCAGTTCTCGTCGAACATATCGTCTTCTATCAGCAAGCCCTCGGTAGCTTTTATAATAACGAAGCGGAATTTTACTGTATCGCCATAGGTATCTACGGCCATCAGCTTCTTCCAGTTTATTACATCTTGATAGTGCGATACATCTATACCATGTATATCGTAGTTAACAGGAAAATCGGTAGGTTTGAAACCTGTTTTATAGTACTTGTGCGTAAGGTAGCGGTAGGCGCGGCGTATGTACTTTTTATTGTGGTATAGCGCCAACATAATAGCAGTAAGCAGTACTACCCAAAGGGTAATTTTAAACCAGCGCGGTAACTTTTGCTTCGCCTTCTGCCTTGCCATACTGTAATATAGCAAACGTACGGTTTTTGCTTTATTGTAGCGTACGGAATACTGACCTATTTCCTCTATTCTTGGCGGCCTCTTTTTGCACTAGTCTTAATAACTCGTACACATAAAATTTAACGCGCAGCATAGCTATAGGGGGCATCGTATGCCTTACGTAGGTCCTTATTGCGGTTAAGTATAAACCTATAACCTAGGCCCGCACCTACGCCCACCCAGCGGCAAAAGCGGAAGGACACTGTGGGGGTAACTTCGCTTAACACAATAAAATCGCTGTGATAGCCTAAGCGGGCTTTTGTAGTTTCATCGGTATAGCGTGTTACGGCGCCGCCGAAGCCAAGGTGCATAGGTATGGCTATTTCCCAACGTACTTTTTTCAGCGCTATAAACTCGGCAAACAGAGTGCCGTAGTAGAAACGTGTTTGTGCCTGTACTACCAGGCCGGGGAACTTATCGGTAGTAGAATGCTCTACTTTTTGTTCCACCCTGTTAAAGAAAAAGCCTACCCCCGTGCGCCAATGTTTGCCCACCTGTACGCCTGTTTTGATACCCGTAAACTGTACGGGTACGCCATGCATAAGACTAAACCTATCATCGAAGAAAAAAACGAAGCGCACTTTTTTAAGTGTATCAAGCGGCAGTTTCCAACTGTTTTTATCGTACGGGCGATTGACTTGCCCATATATATAGCAAGGTAAAAACAGAAGTATGAGTACCCAAATACGCATTATTTAGCCTTGGCTAATTTTATCAATTACACCGTTCATCCTACCACCAAGCTATAACAACAAAAAAATTATTCCGCACTAGCTATCACCTTTAGCTCGACGGCTATGGCGCTTGGTAGGCTGTTAACCTCAACGGTAGTACGGCAAGGTAGGTTATCTTTAAAATACTCGGCATACAAGCGGTTGAAGGCCGTAAAGTCGCGCTTCATGTTTACCAGGAATACCTGTACATCTACAATCTTATCCCAACTGCTGCCAGCTTCTTCAAGGGCGGTGCGCACGTTTTTAAACACGCTATGTACCTGTGCTTCAAAATCGAACTCGATATAGTTGCCGTGTTTATCAAGCTTTAGGCCGGGTATGTTATCGGTGCCCGCCTCGCGTGGGCCCATGCCGCTTACAAATATAAGTCCGCCCGCTTTGCGGGTCATGGGGTATAGGCCCATAGGCTTAGGTAAGTTGTTGCTCATGCTGCGAATGTAATGCTTTATAATAGGTGTAAGCATATAGGGCAATAAGCAGTGTATATATGCTGGCCACAAATGTGGGAGTAAATAGCGCAATACCGTAGTTAGGGAAATGGAAGAAATGAAGCACGCCCTCCATATTTAAACCACATGCCAACAGCATAATGGCGAACAAGGCCCAGCGCCTAGTATACACGGCATAAGCGGTAAAAAATATGATAGCAGGATGGCTGTAGCGCTCATGCATTTGTGTGTTGAAAAAGAAAAACATAAGCGGAATGCCCGCACACATAAGCAGTACTACTTCAGTACTTAGGTTGTATGCTATGCCCTTAAGTTTACTGGCTACTATACCATAAAACACTGGAAACAGTATAAGAAAAGACGCTAGGCAAAACATAAATAAGCCCCATTGCTTATAGCTTAGCCCTACTAGGAATGTTCCGCTATCTATAACCATTATAGGGGACGCGCCAATAGGTAGTAAGTGCCAAATGTTATATGCGTTCATGGATACGTACGGGAAAAAATCTACCGACTGTGTTATTACTTTAAACATTTGACCTACCTGCCCGGTAATAATGAAAGGCAGAATGATAAGCACTTGAAGCGCAATAGCGCTTACTAGCGCAATGGTTATTTGTTTTATGCTCCACTTGCCGGCCAATAACTTATATAGGATCAATAAGCCAACAACAGGGAAAAAGATAATGGATTGTGCTTTGAAATTGATAGCGAGTACTAATGCTACAGCCATTAGCCATGGTTTATCTACCATGGTGGCAAAAACGGCTAATAGTACTAATGCCGAGAGAACACCATCTACTTGCCCCCAGCAATAAGTGTTGTATAGAAACAAAGGGTTAGCTAGGGTAAGCAATAGGTATAAAGGACCTTTGCTTTTGCTGCCAAGCCAATGCGTAATAAGTATTACTGCGGCAAAATCGAAAATTAAGGTTAGCAACTTGAAGTAGTAGAAATATTTATCCATTTTTTCAGGACTATCCCAAAAGCTACCTGCTAATGACAAGGGGTAAGCTATTATTGGCGGGTAGTTATACTCGCTATAAGTATATATCTGCCCTATGCCGTGTTGATGTATGTAATTTGCCCAATTTAGGAAGCACCACTTATCGAATATAAAAAAGCTATGGGGTACAAAAGCTGCTAACAGTATGAATAGTGCAACAAGCAATTGCCAGTAATAATCGCGTATATCAAATTGTATCTTCATAGGGATACAAATATTGATATTTTTGGAAGATATTTGAATTTATTCTACTGTTTTATACAAACATTCTTGGCCTCGGTAAAAAAGCGCAGTGCTTCCCAGCCGCCTTCGCGCCCCACACCGCTAGCCTTTACACCACCGAAAGGTGTGCGCAGGTCGCGCAATAGCCAGCAGTTTATCCATACTATGCCTGCCTCTATTTTTTCGGCTACGCGGTGCGCGCGCTTTAGGTCGTTTGTCCATACACTTGATGCCAAGCCGTATTTAACGCTGTTGGCCATCATCAATACTTCTTCCTCAGTATCGAAAGGGGTAAGCGTAACCACGGGGCCGAATATCTCCTCTTGATTAGTGCGGCAGTTATAGTGCAAGCCCTCTATTACAGTTGGTTGAATGAAGTAGCCGTTTTTGCAACGCGTATTCAAATTGTCAGACGCAAAATCTTGCGTCTCTACACCGCCACACAAAACAGTTCCACCTTCTTCTTTAGCAAGCTGTATGTAGCTTAATATTTTCTCTTTATGCTGCTTAGAAACAACAGCGCCTAGGTTACTATCGGCATCGTTGGGGTCGCCTACTTTTAGTGCCTTTACCCGCTCTACAAATGCCTCTTTGAATTTATCGTATAAAGGTCGCTCAATAAATATGCGCGAACCGCATAGACATATTTCACCTTGGTTGGCGAAGGATGCTGTTACTACCTGCTTTACCGTCTCCTCAAAGTCGCAATCGGCAAATACTACCGTTGGGTTTTTACCGCCAAGTTCCAATGATAGCTTCTTGAACATAGGCGCAGCGGTAGCAGCTATGCGCTTGCCTGTTTCGGTACCGCCCGTAAACGATATGGCTTTTATTTCGGGATGCTCCACAATAGCCTGACCAACTTTACCGCCAAGGCCATGCACTATGTTCAGCACGCCTTTAGGTAGGCCTGCTTCAATGCATACTTCGCTAAGCAAGTAGGCAGTGTATGGTGTAACCTCGCTAGGTTTGGCCACTACGGTATTGCCCATAGCTAAGGCAGGTGCTATCTTCCAACTAAATAAGTATATAGGTAAGTTCCACGGCGATATGCAGCCCACTACACCAATAGCCTGACGCAGGGTATAGTTAATGCCCACGCCTGGCATAGCATGACTCTCGCTGGCAAAGTGCTGCAATGCCGATGCATAGAAGCGGAAGTTAGAAACTGCCCTAGGTATATCTACAGCGCGGGCCAGCTTCAATGGCTTGCCATTGTCCTTGCTCTCTGCTGCTACAAATTCATCCATGCGCTTTTCTATGCCATCGGCTATGCGCATCATTATTAGCATACGCTCTTCAAGTGGCGTGTTGCTCCATGTAGGGAATGCCGCTTTGGCAGCATCTACAGCCAGTTGTACATCTTCACTGTCGCTATCGGGTATAAGGCTATATACCTCGCCCGTAGCAGGCTCATAATTGTCGAGATACTGCTGCGCTTTTGGTGCTATCAAGTCGCCGTTGATGTAGTTTTGTAGTTTTTGCATAGAATACATTTTTTACCACAGATGAACACAGATAACACAGATTGAAAACGTGTAAAAGTGCATTCAGCGAAAGTTGTTTCGCTTGATAAATATGCTAAAAAATCTCTGTGTTCTTAGTGGCTATGTGCGAAAACACTATTTCCCTTCAGCTCCCGCTTTCTCTATACGCATACCCACGCTTTTTACAAAGGGTAGCGGGTTTACGCGCATATCTTGGGTAATGATGAAGGTGTACTTGCCATTTTGGGGGAAGAAGGCATTGTTCTGTATGCTTACTTGTAGGTCGCAGTTATCGCCAAGGCAGTCGCCGTACCAGTGGCCGTCAGGCTCGCTTAGTACTAGGTTTACGCGCTTGTCGAAGGTTTTACCATCGGGGAATATCGTCTTTATGTTCACCCACGCGTTTCTCCATTCAAACTGAAAAGAGTGGCGCACGTTAACATACAGGTTATAGTTCTGCGAGGTGTCGCTTATTTCGGTAACAAAAGTTTTGGCATCCTTATAGTCCCAACTGTTGTTGTTTATCTGTTGGTTCTCCTCGAACAAGCGCGCTTTATCGCAGCTGCTTAAGCCAAGCGTAATGGTACACACCAACAATAAAATTGCTACGTAGCTATTAGTCTTTCTTGTCACCTGCGCCGCCATTATTGTTGTTATTGTTATCGCCCTTATTAGGGTTGTTGCCTTTGTTCTGGTTAGGTTTGAAAGGCTTTTTGTTGCCGCCACCCTTGTTCTGGTTCTGCGGGCCTTTGCCTTCATTATTTTGTTTGCCACCACCACTATTACCGTTGCCACCGTCGCGCTTCTGCTCGGTACGTGGCTGTTGGTTTTGGTTGCGGTTTTGTTGCTCACCTTTATTCTGTTGCTCACCCTTAGGTCGGTTTTGGTTGTTGCCCTGTTGGCGGTTACCTTGTTGTTGCCCTTTCTGCTCGCCGCCTTTGTTCTGTGCTTGGCGTTGCTCCTGGTTTCCGCCGCCTTGCCTTTGTTGCGCACCTTTAGGGCCGCTCTTGTGGTGTTGTTTCTTCTTGCGGTCCTTCTGTTCAAGCGTAGCTAAGCTTACCTGGCCCACTAGGTCCTCGTGCTTGCTTTCATCCACTTTCACATCTTCTACCACCGCTACTTCTACTAGTCCTTTAGGCTTTTTGCCCTGCTTGTTCTGCCACAGAAAATCCTTCACGTCATCTACCGTTAACTTAAAGAAGTTGCCGCGCTGCTCGGCATATTCATACCACATCAGGCGCTTCAGTATCTCTGTCTTTTTCAAGTATGCAGTACCTTCTTCCGTTTCCAAACGCTCCGCGTTTTTGGGGAAGTTGCGCAAGGCATCGTTGTATGTATCTAGCTCGTAGTTCAAGCAGCATTTTAGCCTGCCGCACTGTCCGCTTAGCTTATCGGTGTTTATGGCTAGGTTTTGGTAGCGCACCGCCTGTGTAGTTACCGATTTAAAATCGTTCAACCAGGTACTGCAGCACAGTTCCCTACCGCAGCTGCCCACGCCGCCTATACGGGCAGCCTCTTGGCGCGCACCTATTTGGCGCATCTCTATCTTTACCTTAAATTCTTTGGCATACACCTTCACCAATTCGCGGAAGTCAACACGGTCATCGGCAGTGTAGAATATCGTTACCTTCTTGTAATCGCCCTGAAACTCGATATCGCCAATCTTCATATCAAGATTGTACGTACGTGCTATGGCGCGTGCACGCACCATGGTTTCAGGTTCGCGGCTGCGGGCATCTTCCAGTACTTTTACATCCTGCTCGTTTGCCACGCGTAGTATGTTGCGTATAGTATCGTCGCGCTCGGTTACGCGCTTCTTTTTCATTTGCGCCTTCACCAGTTCGCCTTGCAGACTTACCTCGCCCACATCGTAGCCTTGGGCAGCTTCTACTACCACTATTTGACCTTTGTGCAGGTCTAGGTTCTGGTTATTGCGGTAAAAACCCTTGCGCGAGCCGCTTTTAAAACTTATCTCAACTATGCTATAATTCTCGTTGAACGAAATAGGCATATCGGCAAACCAGTTGAACACGTTCATACGGTTGCACCCGCCGCTGCTACAGCTACCGCCGCTTCCGCAGCCGGCTACTGCGCCGCCTTCTCCACTACTAGCATGTGTACCACAGCCCATTTACAAATATTTATTTTGGTTCAGTATTATTCTTAACCTACGAAACTAACATAAATATCGACACGGGGAAGAAAAGCCACGGCGCAGTAGGCAGTAGGCAAGGGAATAAGTAGGCAATTTAGTAATACACCTAGCCACAGATTCACAGATTAAATACAAAAAATGAACAGCATATTTGTAATAGGCACAAGCAAAGAACCATGGAAGAAGAACTAAAGACAATAAGCAAGTTTATGAGTCTGGTGCTAAGGCACAAGCCCCAAGCCATAGGCCTGCAGTTAGATAGCAACGGCTGGGCCGATGTAGCTGAACTGATAGCCAAGAGCAATGCCAAGAACTTGAACATAACATTGGATATGCTAAAGCTAGTGGTGGATACCAACGAGAAGAAGCGCTTTGCATTCAATGATGATAAGACCAAGATACGCGCCAACCAAGGCCACAGCGTAGTGGTAGATGTAGAACTAAAACTTACCACACCGCCCGATGTGTTGTATCACGGCACTGCACTTAAAAATAGGGAAGAGATACTAAGCAAAGGCCTGAATAAAATGAGTAGGCTACACGTCCATCTATCACAAGATATAGAAACAGCAAAGAAGGTAGGTGGTCGCCACGGCAAGCCTATGGTGTTTGTAGTAGATGCCAAGCAAATGCACGCCGATGGCAACAAATTTTACCTATCGGAAAATGGCGTATGGCTAGTGCAGTATGTGCCTACTAGATACATTAAGGAGTATGAAGGATAAGCTATATGCTGCCTTACGTATTGCCAGTATATTACAATGAAAGCGTACGTCCACCATCAACAGGTACGTTGATGCCGTTGATATAAGCCGCCGCAGGGCTAGCTAAAAAAGCTACGGCGTTCGCTACTTCCTCAGCCTTGCCAAAGCGTTTCATTGGTATTTCGGCTAGCATTTCTTGCTGTACCGAGTCTTCCGCTACTTTTAGTTTATCG
>JAFDYM010000146.1 GCA_018267435.1 Bacteroidota bacterium
AGTAACGCACTTTCGGTGTTTGGGTAGATTTGCCTGGCCGTTTTTCTGGGCTGTAAATTTTATGGTTATATTTCTGTATGCCACAGTGTTAAGTAGGGCTTGCATAAGTTGGAAAGTGGTGCTTTACCTTCTGTTGTTAGCTCCATTTATTGATGCAATGAATACTTATGATTTGATTCGTACTTCGCAGCATGACAATGTATTTACTGCTACAGCAAATACTGAACTAGAAAAACTTGCAAGTGATGTGCCTGCCGGTAAATACCAAGCTATTTTGCCATTGCCTTACTACCATATTGGTTCCGAAAGCCATGACGCGTCTATAGATCCAGCACCTGAACATGTAGTGAATACTACGGCACTTGCATACCATGCAAAGCTACCTTTAATGTCATCAATGATGTCGCGCACTTCTGTTGTACAAAGTAAATCCTTCTTCAGTATATTCAATGATAGCGTGCCCGATGCCAAGTTGCTATCAAAACTAGATGATAGGCCAATCTTGGTATTTTGCGATAGTACCTATTATGCAGATAGTACACTATTTGGCGGGTTTGAGCATGATTTGCCTCGAACAACATTTTACAATTCAAGAGGTGTGGTAAGTAAATACAAGATGCAACAAGTAGCAAAGCAGGGTAGTTACAACCTATATGAGTTGAGTATTGGCGCTTTGCAGGATGCGAATAGATAACAACTATCAATAAATAGGATAGTTGTTGTACATAAAGCCGTTTTCGCTTGGTATTACTACTTCTGTGCTTGTAGGTCTAATAACAAGTTCGTCATACGTTGCAAACTCGCCGTATGCACTAATGCATATTTTATTGTTTTTATTCTGCAAGGTGAAAGGTATAGAAACTCTTACCCAATTGCCGTGCGTATTCGTTGATCGATTTGGATATACCTCCATCTTTACTACTTCATTACCAGCGGTATCCGATTGACCTAGATAAATGACAGGGTACGAGGCTGTCCGTTTATCGGTATATAGCCATAATGAAGCTTCGTATTCAGTATTGTTGGTGGCATTGGGAAGTGTATCTGTATAAAGCCATATCTGTTCTTTAGCTTTAAATAGCGCACCTCCTCCGAATGCTGTATAAGGTACTTTTTGATTGTTGAAGTTCTTTACGATACAATTGTCTAAAGTATCGAAACTTGCGTAGCCATTATGCTGTATTAGTTTGTCATATTGGTGTTGTAGATATTTTTTGGTAGCAATTATTGAATCATCGAATGCCCTTAACGATAGCAAATAGTATTTGTTATCGCCTTTCTCATAAAGTAGTTTGCCTTTATTAATTAGCGCCGCTTCAGCCTCGGTAAATTGTGCGTTATGTACATACATTAGCAAGGGTCTAGGATCGCTGAAATCTGTAACTGTTTCCTTGTAAGTAAGTGGTCCGCTCATCAAGTTAGCCAGCTTTAATGATTGTGATATAGACGTGCGTGACATCTGCCCGCCCGCTATTGGCAAGCCCGTTACGTTCGATAAGCTCATGTGCTTGAAGGCAAGGGGCGTTTCTATATATAGCTTCTCCGAGCCGTTCAAAAAGAAAGGTATAGGTAGTATAGCTTGGAAGCTATCAATTGGGTAACCTTTGGCGCTAAGCTGTGCCATTACATCATTACCATCGCGCAGCTCATTATTTCCTGCACTATACTTTGTTATGTTCTGTTGCGTTTCGGTATTTACCGTATGTATATCTACCAGCCACAAGGCCAACATCGCAATTAATACACCAACGGCTATAGGCTTGCGGTGTATGTTGCTGTATAAGCGATATACAAATACCGCAGTACAAAGCGCCATTACGTAATAGAATATCCATGAGAACCTGCCTGCCGCCCTAAACTGCTTAATGGTAGAAGGTACATATACCAACCAACCTTCGCATCTTTCATTAATTGAAAATGGAAATGCCATAGCAAATAGTAACACTGGTATGGCAGCTATAAACAGACTTACTGTAATACTTGGTATGCCCCAGTTTTGCAGCTTACGCCTTAGCGGTGGTACAAGTATGTACAATAGGTAGAAGGCACAAGCCAATATACCTGCCATACCAATGTATGCAGCGCCTTCGCCGTGGAATACAATCTTGGCTTTGGGAAGCAGGCTGTTTATGGTTTGGTAGATGATAGAACCAGGGTGCAACAGTATATCGGCTACCGTACTGCGCGACATTACAAAACCCCATGGCGACGATGGTCTATCGGTAATGGGATCTGTAAATAATATGTAAGCTTTAAAGAGGATAAATGAGCCAATAATGGATACGATAGGGCTGAAGGTTATAGCTTTATTTTGTAAGCCTATGCTGCGCCATGCCATAACCATGCAAAACGATAGCATGAACATTGCCGACATGGCAAAGTAGTAAGGGTGCACAAATATGCCCGCCGATAACAGTAGGAAAATGTATAGCAGATACTTGGGGTTGTACTTAGTATCTATCAGTCTTATCAACCACCAAATAAGCAGGGGAATAAAGAATGTATAGCCTAACGAGAAGTGTCCATTCAGCCTAACTAGCTGCGGCGATAACATAATGATAAGTACACCGAGCATGGCTGCAAACATGCTAGGCAAGTTAAGCCGCAGCAGTATTTTGTAGGTAATGTAATACGCCAGCAAATGCCCTAACATCAGTAGGCAAACAATGATTAACTGTACGTTATTTAAAAGCCTAGGAAACAGCTTTGTAACAGGCTTTAATAGCCATGCTGTTAGCGGTTGGTTATCTGTATATATTACGTTTTCGCCATAGGGGTAGTTCATGCCGCTAAAGTGCGTGCCGCTATCGTACTTTAAGTAGTAGGCAAGTGTATAGTAGTTCTTGTAGCCATCGCCGTAAGGGGCAAAGCTAATGTGGTCAGCATTAGTAATAAACGCTCCGTAATATACCCATAGCAAAGCTATAAGCGCTACTAATCCAACTATGAGCGATTTATGCTTCGTCATTAGTTCAAGCTGCGGAAGTCAACCGGTACTACGCGGCTTACGCCTTGCTCGGCCATGGTTACACCATATATCGCATCTACCGAAGCCATGGTTGACTTGTTGTGCGTTACAATGATGAACTGCGACTCCTTACTGAACTCTTGTATAATCTTGTTGAACTTGGCAATGTTGGCATCATCCAAAGGTGCATCCACCTCATCGAAGATACAGAACGGTGCCGGCTTCAATAGATATAGCGAGAACAATAGGGCAGTAGCGGTCAAGGTCTTTTCACCACCCGATAGCTGATCTATTACTGTAGGGCGCTTACCTTTAGGCTTAGCTACTATCTCTATTTTCGACTCTAACGGATCGTCAGGATTTACCAAGAACAAATCGCACTGGTCATCGGCGCTGAATAGGGTGTGGAATACGTTAATGAAGCTTTCGCGCACTTTGGTAAATGCATCAAGGAACTGGCCTTTGGCAGTATCTTCTATTTCTTTGATAGTATCCAATAACGAGGTTTTGGCATCTTCCAAATCTTTACGCTGTGCTATAATGAAGTCGTAGCGCTTCTTCATTTCGTCGAATGCTTCCAATGCCATTGGGTTTATTTCGCCGAAGTTATCTACGCGCTTCTTTATCTTATCTACCTCTGCCTGTACTTCTTCCACGCTCTGTACCATTTCAAACTCTTCGTTCAATAGTACATTGATGTCGATGTTGAACTCCACGCTCAAGCGCTCCTTCATACTAGCTAGCGATAACCTCAACTCGTTGAACTTATCGTTGATGTTGGCTAGTGCATTGGCGGCGTTATCGCGGTTGCGGCTCATTTCGCGCACTTTGGCATCTAGCTCGTTTATTTGTGCGCGGCTATCGTAGTAGGTCTTCTCGCTTTCAGCTACCTCGTTCTGGTAGCTTTCTTTATCGGCATAGCTACCTAGTAGTTCTGCTTCCAGTTCCTTCAGCTTCTTCTGGTTTTCTTCCATCTGCTGTTGGCTTTCCTGTATCACGCTATTGTTGCGCGTTAGCTGGCTGGTAAGCGTTTCTATCTGTGTCTTTTTAAAGCCTAGTTCCTGGCTTATGCTGTTCACCCTGTTCTGCTGCTGGTGAAACTCGATATTCTTTTGGTTGTAGCGGCTGCTAGCCTCGCTTAACTTGTTGGTTAACTCTACAAACTCCTTGTCCGTTTTCTCCAACAACGCCTTGGCTGTGCTTTGGCTTTCACGTAGGCTACCTAGCTCGGTATTGATAGTCTCTACCTCGCCCTTCAATGCGCTAAGGCGCTCGGTTATTTCGCGGCTTTTGGCATCGGCTCCTTCTAGGAACTTAACCAAGCTTTGGGTGCTGGCTTGCGCGGCAGAAGTTTTATTGTTCAACTGGTTTACCAAGTTGCGCTGCGCATCTATATCGCGCGCTACCGATGAACCTTTTAGTTGGTTTACCTTAATCTGCGCATTGGCTACTATTTGGTGTAGCTTATAGGTAGAAACCTCCAATGCCTTTATTTCTTCTTGTAGTTTCTCTAAGTTCTTAGCGCGGCCTATCTTCTTACCTTCAAATAGACCAACGGCACCACCGCTTAGCGAGAAGTCCTTGCGGATAAACCTGCCGCTCTTGCTTAGCAACACTATCTTGTTGCCTTGGGTATCTAGCTCTTCTACCTGCTGCGCGTTGAACTGGCCACTGTCGTCAACCAAGTAAACACGGTCAAGCAGGTAAGCGCCTAGCTTTTTGTATTTCGCATCTAGCTCCACTAGTTCCACTACAGGTTTCGCATTAGCAATGCTTACTGGTGCCGCTGGTGCCGCATTGTATTTTTCAAACTCATCAAGTATAAAGAAGTTGGCGCGGCCCATGCTGCTATCGTTCAATAGCTTTATGGCCATAACAGCCTCGTGCACGTTCTGCACTACGTAGTAGTTTAGGTACGGCTCTAGGTAGTTTTCTACTGCTACGCGGTATTCTTCGGCGCAATATATGATGTCAGAAAGGAGAGGGGCCTCTTGGCTCCACTTTGCATTCTTCTTCAGGAATTTGATTGACTCAGGGAAACCTTCCAAGTTGTCAACCAAGCTCTTAGTAAGGTCGTACTCGTTCTTCTTCGCATCTAGGCTGCGTGTGTCGGCAGTCAACTCAGGGCGCGTTTTTTCTATCGAGGCTTCAAGTTCAGCTATCTCTTTCTTCTTGCCTTCTTCTTCGCTTATCAAGGCTGCTAGCTTTTGTTCGCCTGCTTCTTTATCAGCCTTCAGTTGGTCGAAGTCTTTCTGTAATTGCTCCAATTCAGCACGCTTCTTCTGTACGTCCTCTTCGCTCTGGTTAAGGTCGCGCTGAAGGCTTTCGTTGCTACTGCGGTTTACGGCTAAGCGCTTATCTAGTTCAAATATTTGGCGCTCTTTTTCGGTATATGTTTTTTGCTCGTTGCTTAGGGCATTCTTTAGGTTGCCGTGCTCTTCGCGTATGCCGTTCAGTTCGGTTTCAAGTACGCTTAGTTCTTGCTTGCGTGTGTTCAGTATGCCGTTCTCGCTTTCAAAGTCTATCTCTAGTTTTTCTATCGATAGCTTTAGCTTTTCGGTTTGGTCGTTGGCTTCTATTATTTGCTTCTCGGCAGTATCCTTC
>JAFDYM010000147.1 GCA_018267435.1 Bacteroidota bacterium
AAAAAGCATATCAAAAAGTTTACGGTGTTGAATAGGAAGAAGGTAAATAGAAAGTCCTTGTTCTTGTGGCGCGGATAGTATATAAGGCGTACTATTATAAATATGATAAACAGGTTAATGCCATACCTTACCAAAAACTCAAGGTATGCATTAGTGCCCCAAAAACTACTCTGTACCTTGGCTGCTTCAATTAGCTCGTTTTCCATTTTCTATTATCCTGTTTATTCTTATAAAGTTAGGTTTGAAAGCGTTGTTTTTAATGTTCTCTAACATTGCTACTGCGGTGGCATACTTGCTAAAGCTTATCTCTTCGAAGTGGCGCTTTTTAAATGAGTCTACTATAGGGCTGCCTATAGCGGTTTTATCTGTTTTTATTTCGGCTATCACTAGCTCGTTGAACACCTTCTTATCCTTAAAGTTGTCGAAGGTTACTTTCAAGTCTATAGTTAAGCGCTCCTTAAAGTTTTTATTGGCTAGCGTTATGCGCGTAAAGCATATTACCATCTTCTCCTTCAGGTTAGTCATGTCAAGGTAGTTATGGTGTACCAAGGCCATTTCCTGCTCGCTTAGTTCGCTTTTATAGTCTTCGGTACGGATGCGCTTCTTATCGGTACGGGTACCCTTTATCTTATACTTTACCTCAAAGTAGCATAGATTAGAATCGAGATACTTGCGAAAGCGTATCTTCAACCTGTTCAGTTTGCCGTTGTGGTGAAACTTATATAAGTCGAACTCTTCTGTATCGAAGTATATGCTCTCATAGTCGAACATACGTTTATCGTCTATCTCAAGCACATGGTAGTTTTCGCGTATCTCATCCAGTATATCATTAAACTGGTTGATGTGGAATACGAATTTGGTATCAACCCTGTTTAGCATCTGCACTCTATCCAGCCCCACTAAATCAATAGGGGAGAAGGTCTCAAGCTTCTCTTTTATTTTTTGCTGGTAATGGTGAAATGCTAAATCCATTATATGTTGATGATTAGGTCGGGCGTGGTAACTGTTTCGCGGCGCTTGTCAATATTTATTACTTGCTTGGTATAAGTTTGGCTTAGGGGGCAGCTATCGCAGCGGCTTATACTCCACACGGCATACTCGCCCTTCTGCAGCCATTCAAACTGAAAGCTGCCATCGTAGCTGGTACGTACATCATCGTCGGCGTTGCCATCGTTGCCATAGCTTATAAATACACGCTCGCCTGCTAGGTAGCCGCTATCTATTACTTCGCCGTAGTTGTTGTATTCGTAGGCGTATAGCTTACCTTGTATAGTCGCCAAACCACCTTCGCCCGGTTCTTTTTTGCAAGCTGTTAGTGCAAATAATGCGGCTATTGCTAGCACACTCAATAATTTAAAGCTATGTAAGTGCATTGGGGTTATAAGTTCTTTCTCTGTAAATATGCGCGTTAAAAAATTGTTAAGCAAGTTGATTGACATCATTAAATCCGCAAGGTTTAATGCATATCACCAAAACCATAATAGAAAGACAAGGAAGTAGAATTATAAGTTGCTAGCGAAAAGCAGGTCTAGGTTGCTGCTTTTAATGCCATATAAATTACCAAGATGTTCGTTGGTTAGCTTACCCTTGTATAGGTATATACCGTTACGTATGCCTGCGTCTTCGCGTACCAGGTTGTCTATACCGCATAAATCGCCACAGCGTAGCAATATGGGAGATAATATATTACTGAAAGCATACGATGCAGTACGTGCCACGCGCGACGGTATATTCGGTACGCAATAGTGTATTACGTCGTGCTTTTTAAAAGTGGGTTTATCGTGGCTGGTTACCTCGCTGGTTTCAAAGCAACCGCCTTGGTCCACACTCACGTCTATCAGCACACTGCCGCTCTTCATTTTGCTTACCATATCCTCGGTTACTATTACCGGAGTGCGGCCTTGCTTGCTATGTATGGCGCCAATGGCTACGTCGGCACTTTGCAGTTCACTTTCCAGTATACTGGGTTGTATGGTAGAAGTAAATATGCGCGAGCCAATTTTTTCTTGCAGCCTTTGCAGCTTATATACGTTGTTATCGAATACCGAAACTATAGCGCCTAGGCCCAGTGCTGCGCGTGCCGCATAGGTACCTACCATGCCTGCACCTAGTATAACTACCTTGGCAGGTGGCACGCCGCTTATACCGCCTAACAGTACTCCGCGGCCTTCGTTGGCATTGCTCAAAAATTCGCCTGCTAAAAGTATAACACTATTGCCCGCTATCTCGCTCATGGCGCGCACAAAGGGGAAGCGGTTGGTATCATCGTTAGTATATTCAAACGCCAGGCAGGTTATCTTCTTCTTCATTAAAAGCTGAATGTACTCCTTGCGCAGCGTAGGTAAGTGTAGGGGGGAAATAAGCGTTTGGTTAGTTTGCATCATCTCTACCTCCTCCATAAGCGGCGGGGCAATTTTAATGATGATATCTGCCTTGTAAACTTCATCGGCACTATAGCATATTTCGGCACCTGCCTCGCTGTAGTCGTTATCGCTCATGTGGCTGGCTGCACCTGCGTTCTTCTCTATAAGTATACGGTGGCCGTTAGCTACCAAAGTACGCACCGAGTCGGGCGAAAGGGCAATACGATGCTCCTGAAAATTACGCTCCTTAGGTATGCCAATAAACAGTTTTGCTTTTTTGTTGCTCACCATTACTGGCTGCTCCATGGGCTGTAAGCCAAGTTTTGATACAATACCTTCAAATTCCTGCTTCTTCTTATCGCTCATGGGGGCTAAACGGGGGTTATGTACAGCTGCTAATTAGTCCATAAAGATAGCCATATTTCGCTTATTTCCATCTACATCTATGTTGATTTTCAAGGCTTGAACAGGAAGCAGGGGGGTAATAATATCGGGCCACTCTATAAAGCAGTAGTGAGTGCCATCCATACAGTCGTCTATACCCACGGCCAGGGCCTCGCTCATATCGCGCAGGCGGTAAAGGTCTACATGGTATATCTTTTGGTTGCCGTTCTTTATGGCGTATTCGTTTACTATGCTATAGGTAGGGCTGCTTAGGTTATCGGTAGTGCCTAATAGGCGGCATAGCTCCTTTATAAGCGTAGTTTTGCCAGCCCCCATAGGTGCATAAAAGGTGAACACTTTTCTATCGCCAGCTAGGGCTAAAATTTGCTCTGCTAATGCAGGTAGGGCATTCACATCGTCATAGCTAGTTTCAAGTACTTTCATAAGGTGAATATAAATACAAACAGCAGTTTACGCTAACTGCAGCATACAGTTTCACCCACGGGGCGCAAAGTGGAAAAATACAGCGTGTAAGTACAGAATACATTTTTGGGCGCGGTGCTATTGCACCTAGTCCCGCACTGTTGCGTCCCACGGGCGCTCATACTGTGGACTTATTATGCCCTAGACTAGCATTGTTATGTGCTCGTTCCCCGAGCCGCAAAGTATTGCATCTCTTCAATGCAATGCCTTTTGTATTCTCTATGTTCTCGGCTTTCCTGCATGTTTAATAATTTGTATTCCCTCTGCGTCTTCATCTCTGCGCCCTTTGCGTGAAACGGCTGTTCGCTTTCACCAAAAAAGAAAATCCCCCGCTTTAGTGGCGAGGGAATTTTCGTATTGGAACCGAGATTGAAGGACACTGTTGTTGGCAGGCTCATGGCAGCCTGCTTGGCCATTTTGGTTACAGGTATTAATACGCGATTATCTTGTATTGGTTACTGTAAAAAACATGACTATCGTCAAGGTTCGGAAGCTCTCCGCTTTTTAGTAGCGAAGAGGCTTCCATATTGGAACCGAGATTGAAGGACAAGTTAGTAGCGGGCACGTATTGGGCAGCCCGGTGTTGCCACAACAAGCACTTACAAAGCACCCATTGTATTCGTTTATATCTAGCTCGTTTCTTGGTTTAGGAAGCTCCCTGCTTTAGTGGCTAAGGAGCTTCCATAT
>JAFDYM010000148.1 GCA_018267435.1 Bacteroidota bacterium
AGCCCATGAATTAATTCATGGACTTAAAATTTAAAACGACGGCTTTATCGCCAGCTTCACGGCGAAGTTTGGCGCACTTGGCGTATCTCGGTCGGTGGCGCGTCATACAAAAATTACTTGTGCTATTTTCAATATATTCTCTATACCGAAGCCTACTTCTACATAAGGCATTTTGGCTGCGGTATGCATTTCGCCAGGTAGCAGTAGTATGCTCTTGTTCTTCGCATCCATATCGCCCCATAGTATTTTGGTGCTTATAAATTCGCGCAGCTTCAATTTACTTACATAAGGTATGTGGTTGAATAGCAAACCTTGAAAGTGGTGCTCATACCATAACGAAACAAACCTATCGTGCGCAAACTCGTAAGGTGCAGTTAATTGGTACGATGCATCATCGCGGTAGAAACCTAGGTTAGCACCCGAAATGAATGATAGGGGATAAGCCACATCGCCGAATATAGCACCGCCGCTTAATATCACTTTGCCATAACCTATTATAGGCATAAATATCTGCTGCTCGAAGTTGGCTTGCAACTTATGGTAGCCCTTGCCATCGCCTAAGTTCTTAAGTAAACCATAAGTGTATTCTAACCCAATAACAGGCTTAGGGGTAGAAAGGAAACGGCGGATGCCATAGCGCTGTACGTAGCGCGCTCCCGGACTGTAACGAAATGCAACACCTTGTTCAATAGTGTGGAAGTTGCGCAAGTGCGTGCCATCTTGCTGTATAAATTCAAAGCCACGGCTGCTGGCTATGTAGTTATCTACCGATACACGGAACGTGGTGCTAAAACCTTTGAACCAATCCGTTTGGTACTGTATGTTGTGCGATATGTTTTGCAGTACCTTGTTGTACTTACTACGCGGTGCTATCAAGCTAAATATGTTATCGGTACCTAGCAAGCCCGGCTGCTGGCCGAGTGCTATCATATCGTTTTTATGTTGCACCCATATCTGGCTCCAACGGCTACGGCGGTTAGGTATGTTTATGCGGGCATCTACCTCATACTTCCACTTCTTATCGCTAAAACCATAAGCTGCATGTCCGTATAAATAAACTATGCGGCTCATTTTCTCGTTGGTGTACACGCCCATGCGCACACGGTAGCCTTCTACGGCATTTCTACTTACTACATTATACACCCTGCCAAAGTCGATAGGCCCAGCGCGGAAAGTACCCGAGGTAACCAAGTTTGCCAACCACTGCAATGTTTTAAACGACTTCACTTTATACGCTGTATCGAATGAATGATACACATTCTCCTCCGATGCCGTCAGGGGAGTAATACGCAAAGTATCTAAGAACCTGCGATGTCTACGATAAGCACTATCCACTACTATGTCAGTACCCGCAGCCAATAGCTTCTCAGGTATGCGGTTGTTGTACTCTACTTCGTTACGTGCCGTTACCTTTGTTACGTAAAAGGCCATCTTGCCCTTCTGCTCAAGCAGGTTGCCTTCTGCGCTTAGCTTCTCATATTGCATCAACCAGCCCTTGCCAGTGTTCTCGTATTGTTGCTGTACTGTATAGTCGGTAAGGAAGTTGATATTAGCCTTCTCGTTCGGCTTAAACTCTATACTGCTAATGCCCCAAGTGGCTGAGTCTATCATGGCGAAGCCCTTCAGCGCTACGTCTTCTTTGTTTCTGCCTACAAAGTTTAGCTTGTATAGTACGTTGTCGCCATCATAAACCGTATCCAATATATGGTATGAGTACTGTATGCGGCCCTGAGGCGAGAACGGTGATGTAAACGATAGGTTAGCTATGTCGTAAATGTTCTGGTATATATCTATGGTAGCAAACTGGTCGTACAGAAAGTTGCCGATAGTAGGGTTTTTAAAACCCGATAAGTGGCGGTAGTATATCAGCTTTTTATCCTTGCTGGTAGCCGCGCCAAAGTGGTAAGTTTCGTTGTATTCCTCCAATATGCCTAGAGGTATATGCTTTTCGCCTTTGGCAGTAGTATCGGGCATGCTGAAGAAGAACGAGTAGGGACGGAATATTTTGGCACTGGTAAACTTTTCGGGGGCGTTCAACAATGATGCTGTTAGCTTGGTATGCTCCTTCAATGAATATTGTGGGATAGCTTTGCCATTATTCATTTGTTTGTGCTCAATTACCCTTGCCAGCACATACATGGCAGTGGTATCTATTACGCGCTTGCCCCTTTTAGGCGTTTTTACCACCACCTCTTTCAGCTCAATGTTGCTTGGCTTCATCGAAATTTTCAATGGGGCCTTGCTATTGACATCTACCTTTATTAGTTGCCTATCGTAACCTATTATAGATATGTTAAGGGTGTTGAAACCTGCTGGTATTGCTAAGGCAAAATAACCTAACGAATCGGTAACAGTACCTACGTTGGTACCTTGTACCGATATGCCTGCATAGTCGAGTGGCTGTTGGGTAGCGGCATCTATTATAGTACCGCTTACGGTTTGTTGCGCCCAACCCAATAGAACCATACACTGCAATAACAATAACCAA
The DNA here is from genome assembly GCA_018267435.1 of Bacteroidota bacterium. Taxonomy (GTDB): domain Bacteria; phylum Bacteroidota; class Bacteroidia; order Chitinophagales; family LD1; genus Bog-950. Next base: position 2,489 of record JAFDYM010000148.1, read on the forward strand.
GCGGCTTTTAGCCCACTAGCTTTTGTTATTTGCATCTTCATCACTTTCATCTGCCTGTTTACTTAACGCCTTTTTACGAATTTTATTGACGGGCTGCAATCCTCAATATTTTGCTGCAGCTATATTGACACTTATGTTTTAGTATAGTTTAACTGACGGCAAAGTTGCCTTTCCATTGGCTGAAGCCAAAG
>JAFDYM010000149.1 GCA_018267435.1 Bacteroidota bacterium
AAATTAACCCCTAGGCAGAAGATGATTAACATGATGTATCTCGTGTTAACGGCCCTTCTAGCATTGAACGTTTCGCAAGAGGTATTGAACGCCTTCAAACTAGTAAATGATGGCCTTCAAACTTCTAACGGAGCCCTAAAAGATAAGAACGGCGGTATATATAACGCGTTCGAAAAACAATTGAGCGACGATAAAGCTAAAGCTCAGGCGTATTATGACAAAGCACAAACCGCTAAAGCCTTAAGTGCGGACCTAGTAAAATTGCTAGAGCAGTACAAAAAGGAAATAGTAGACGAAGCTAAAGGCTTAGACCCCGAAACAGGCGATATAGTAGAACGCGATAATATAGATATAGCTACACGTAAGTTTGTTGAAGACCCAGCTGGTAGAAAGCGTGGCCAAGAACTACAGGCTAAAATACTAGATACCCGCAAGAAACTATTGGCTCTTGTTGATCCAGCTGATCAAGCAAACTTCAAGATATCGTTAGATGCCCCTACTCCTAAAGTACCGGGCGAAGAAGGTGCAAAATGGGAATATGCTACATTCAGCCACGTACCTACTACAGCTGCTGTAACTATCCTTACAAAGTTCCAGAACGATGCTATATCTTCTGAGGGTGCAGTAATAGAATATCTAATCAAGAAAATTGGCGCGGCCGACTTTAAGTTTACCGACCTTACAGCTAAGGTTATAGCACCATCTAGCTACATCATGCAAGGCCAGCAGTACAAGGCAGATATCTTCCTTGCGGCTTTCAACAGCACACAGCAACCAGAAGTATTTTTGGGGCCTCTATCAGGTTTCAAGAAGAGCGCTACTGGTGGTTACGAAAAAATGGAGTCTACTAGCCCTCTACCTGCTGGTTACAGCGAAGGTAGCATGCTAAAAGCAGAAAACGGTATGGCTAAACTTGAGCGTGGCGGCGGTGCAGTAGGCGAAAGCAAGTACACTGGTATCATCCGTGTTAAAAACCCTACCGGTGGTTATACTTTCTATCCTTTCGAAGGTGGTTACCAAGTAGCTGCTAAAGCGGTGGTGGTATCTCCTACGCAAATGAACGTTCTTTACATCGGTGTTCCTAACCCTATGGAAGTATCAGTTCCGGGTGTTGGTACTGGCGATGTATCGGCTAGCATGAGCGCAGGTACACTTACCCGCAATAGCGATGGTACTTACACTGCTACAGTAAGCAGCGTAGGTAAAACTACTATCAACGTATCGGCTAAAATAGAAGGCAAAGTTCAGCCTATGGGTTCTAAAGAATTCCGTGTTAAGCGTATTCCAGATCCAGTTCCTACTTTAGGTGGTAAGCTACGTGGCGGTAACACTCAGCCTGGTACTATTAAAGCTCAAAGTGGTGTAGTTGCCCTTATGGAAAACTTCGACTTCGACGCAAGGTTCCAAGTTGTAAGCTACCAAATGGTATACTCATCTAAAGGTGAAATATTTAAAAGTGAGGCACAAGGCCCAATGTTTACTCCTCAAATGAAGAGTTTCCTTGACCGTGCTAAGCCAAAAGACATTATCTTTATAGATGAAATTAAAGTTGTCGGTCCAGACAAAACTCCACGTAAACTAGGCCAGATAGCATTCCAAATAATATAATAAACAAGGAACGATGATTAAGTCAGGTAAAATTGTTTTCGCTGCACTTGCCCTTATGGTTTCGGGTAGTGTGTTTGCACAAGAGCCATTGGACGGTGCATACATCAAAACTACTACGAAAGAGAAAGAGGTAATCCCTTATGACTACATCCGCGAAGCGGACGTGTTTTGGGCTAAGCGAATATGGAGGATGATTGATGTTCGCGAGAAGATGAACCTTCCGTTCAAGTATCCTCAACAGCCACTTATACAGGTATTGCACGAAGCTGCAAAGAATGGTGAACTTACAGTTTACGATCCGGCGGTAGTAGATGCTGACCAGTTTAAGCAGGTAATGAGTGTAGATGACGTTAAGAAGCTAGGTGCACGTGTTGATACCGTAATGCAGATTAACCCTATTACCTTGGAAGAAGAGCAAGTAATAACCAAGAACGAATTGACATGGGACAAGATAGTGAAGTACCGTGTTAAGGAAGACTGGTTCTTCGACGAGGAAACTTCTACGCTTATGGTTCGCGTAATAGGTGTAGCCCCAATTATGGAAGACTATGATGCTAGCGGTAACTACCGTGGCGACATGACCATGTACTGGGTATATTATCCTGACTTACGTCCTATATTGGCAAAATACGAAGTGTATAACCCACGTAACGATGCACAGCGCCTTAGCTGGGAAGATGTTTTCGAAGCACGTATCTTCGAAAGCTATATCTACAAAGAGAGCAACGTATACGACAGGAACATACAGGAGTATGCTACCGGTATGGATGCATTGTTGGAAAGCGACAGGGTGAAGTACGATATCTTCACTTTCGAGCACGACCTTTGGAACTACTAGAATTTAGTTTCTAAGCATATTAAAAGCGGCTTCCCCAATAAGGAGGCCGCTTTTGTTTTTATGTATTTCGAACACGGATGATACTGATAGCTCAGATCAATGCCGAGCGAAGCAGAAAGGAGATAGCACAATAGCACCGCACCCCAAAAGATATGAAGGCATCACTATGCTTCCTAGCGTAGCGCTAGACTCTTAAACAAATTCTTCTTTTCAGCTTAGTGTATTTGATGCAAAAGCGCTTACTTATTCTTATTGGCTAGCTGCCCACAAGCGGCATCAATATCCTTACCACGGCTGCGGCGTACTGCCGCGCTTACACCATGTTTGCGCAAGTGGTTAAGAAATGTATCGCGCCTTTCGGGCTTAGCACGGCGTAGGGTTACACCTTCCACGTTATTATATTCAATTAAGTTAACGAACGAGGGCACTTGTTGGGTAAGGGCTATCAGTTCATCGGCATCTTCTATGCTATCGTTAAAGTGGTCGAACAAAATGTACTCGAAAGTGATTTTGTTGCCTGTTTTATCGTAGAAATATTTCAGCGCAGCTATCACATCTTCTAACCTATTGCTGCGGTTTATATCCATTATCTGATCGCGCTTCTCATTGTTCGGTGCGTGTAGCGATAGGGCAAGATTGAAGTTCATATCCTCATCGGCCATGCGTATAATGCCGCGGGCTATACCGCTGGTACTTACGGTAATGCGCTTTTGTGCCATACCCAGCCCATCTTGACCAGTTATAAGGCGTATGCTCTGCATTACGTTGTCGTAGTTAAGCAGGGGCTCGCCCATGCCCATGTATACTATATTGGTTAATGGCCTGCCGCTGTGCTCTGTAGCGTGTTTATTCAGCAAAACTACCTGGTCGTATATCTCCGATGCATCTAGGTTCCTTTCGCGCTTTAAAAAGCCCGTAGCGCAGAAATTGCACGATAGCGAACAGCCTACTTGAGATGAGACACAGGCCGTACTGCGGTCATCGTCGGGTATCATCACGCCTTCTACCAGAAAGTTGTCGTGCAGGCGCATGCCTAGCTTTACGGTACCGTCCTTGCTTTTTTGGGTCAAGGTTTCGTTTACGGGCAGTATGGCAAACTGCTCATTTAGTTTTACGCGCAGGTCTTTGCTCAGGTTCGTCATTTCATCGAACGAGCGCGCCGATTTCTTCCACAGCCATTCGTACACCTGCTTGGCGCGGAACTTGGGCTCGCCCATTTTCTCAAACTCGCCTATAAGGTCGGTACTGCTTAGTTTACGTATGTCTATTGCTGTTGCCATTTTCGGTCTGCAAAGGTAATAAGTATAAAGGGATGTTGGGGTATATAAAAGCAAAAACGGGCTTGAGTTTCCTCAGCCCGTTTTTGTATATGCTATTAGTTATTTACTAGTGGCCGCCTGCTGGTGCCGCTGGTGCAGTACCTGCTGCTGGGTCGTTAACGTTACCTGTTATTTTCAAGGTTTCGTTAGGGTTTTTAGCGTTTGAAGTAACGGTTACTGTTTTAGTAAACGGACCTACGCGGTTAATGTCGTAGTGTACTTTTATCTCACCACCTTTACCTGGCAATATTGGCTCGGTAGGGCAGGTAGGTACAGTACAACCACAGCTACCGCGGCAGCTTGATAGTATTAGTGGTGTTTTACCTGTGTTGGTGAATTTGAATACGCGAGTAGCAGCGCCTTCGTCACCTTTAGTTACAGTACCATAATCTATGGTAGTACTTTCCCACTTTACATCCGGAGCATTAGGATCTGGAGCTGGGGTTGCGCTCTGACCATCTTGTGCTACTGCAAACAAAGTACCTGCAGCTAGGCTCAACATCAGAAATAACTTTTTCATTGTTCTGTTTTTAAATTAAAAATTTGGTTGTCGTTTGTTGTGTAACAAATGTAATGCCTTTTATCATTCATCAAACGCCGAATCTGTTTCTATTTAAGGTTTTTAACTTAATAAAACCTATAGCAGCTATGGTTTGTAGGAGGTATTTAGCCTTGCGCATTTAAGGTGCAGCGGCCATGTTACCAGTTTCGTTTCTCCTTCGGGCCATAGGTTGTTTAGCTTCGGTACTAGCACATCTAACGGGTGGGTGTTGTGTTGGGTTACATAAGCGTTGTAGGCGCTCCAGCTTTTTACATAGTTTAACCAATGCTGTACGTCCCATTCCATTTTGCAGTAGAGCTTCGGCGTGTCAATGCTTGAATAAGGGAAGGGCAGCGTAGTGTATTTATTGCGCACATACCAGCGCCCATCGGGCCAATAGTCATGTAAATAATCATACATAAACCACTCCATTAATGTATCAATTTCGGGTGTTATACTCGCCTCGCTATAGGTCCATACTGCCAATATGCCATTGGGCTTGGCTACCCTTTCGGCCTCGGCATAAAAAGCATCGTGCTTAAACCAATGTGCCGCTGTGGCAACGGTTATCAGGTCTACGCTGCTATCTTCTAACCCCGATTCCTCTGCCGTGCCTACCCTGTAAACTACATTGGGTGTGGCTATGGCATTGTCTATTTGCTTTTTGCTGCCATCGGTAGCTATTACCTTCTCGAAATACTTCGCCACCGATACCGCTGCTTGTCCATTGCCTGTGGCACAGTCCCAACACAATTGCTTGCCAGGTGCTAAGCTGGCTAGGTATGCAAACAATTCATCGGGATATGTAGGCCTCGCCTGCAGGTATATATTCGCCTGCTTCGAGAAGTGGTCTTGAAAGCTCATACTGTGAAGGTACTGTATTGTTCCCCTTCTCCCAAACGGTACATTTTTGTTAAATAATCGGTTAAATATGCCTTTTCTACGCTTAAACCCAACACATGGAAACTTTACAACTATTTTTTGTTTCCAAAACCTTGTTAACGTACATTTGCCCGCCAATGAAAAACAAGCGTACAGAAAATCTCTTACAAAAATCGCGCGAGCTGTTCATGAAGTTCGGTATAAAGAACCTGACCATGGACGATATAGCGCGCGAGCTATGTATGAGCAAAAAAACCATTTACCAATCGGTAGATAACAAAGCTGAATTGGTAGAGAGGGTAATACAGAACTACCTAGAGGAAGAGAATGTAGACCTAGACAAGATTTACGCCCGTGCTGATAATGCCATAGATGAGATAATAGCCATTATAGATTATTTTATTGAGCGTATGCGGGGGCTTAACTCTACGGCAGTGCACGATATGAAGAAGCACTACCCCGAGGCATGGAGCCATTACAACACATACAGGTTTAACAACGCGCTAAGGCGCATAACCGAAAACTTGGTGCGTGGCGTACAAGAGGGTGCCTACCGCGCCGATATGAATGTATCGACCATTGCAAGGATTTATTTGGGCGGCATCGATAGCCTGCTAAGTCCTGAATACTTTCCTGTTACAGAGTATCAGTTTATAGAAGTTTACAAAGAATATCAATACTACCACCTGCGCGGCATTGTTACTGAACAGGGCTTAAAAATATTGGAGGCTAACAACCTTTTTACAAAACAAGAAACTAAATGAGGAGGATAATTACCCTTGGCATGGCGCTGCTGGCTACGCTTGGTATGCACGCGCAGGAGAAAACACTAAAGGCATACTCGCTTAAAGAGGCCGTAGACTATGCCGTGAGCAACAATAACGACGCTAAGAATGCGAAGCTTGACGAGGCCAAGGCAAAAGCCCGCAACAAAGAGATAATTGCCACTGGTTTGCCACAGGTAAGCGCCAGTGTAGATTATAACTACTATTTCAAAACACCTATAGTGCCAGCACTATCACAGTTTTTTAACGATACTACAAGCGCTACCTCGCGCGTATTTGGTTACTTGGCACAGAACGACCCCAACATTGCCAACCTGCTTTACCAAAGCTCGATACAAAGCAAGGACCAAGAAATATCATTCGTATTGCCACACAGCCTTGGCGGTAGCTTACAGGTTACACAGTTGTTGTTCGATGCCCGCTATATGTTTGGCATACGCGCTACTAAAGACCTGATAAAAACCAGCCGCCTTAGCCGCGAAATGACGGACATAGATGTGAAGTACAGCGTAACCAAGGCCTACTACCAAGCACGCTCGGCACAGCAGGCCAATGCCATGATGGCAAACACGCTCGTATTGATACAAAAGCTATTGGGCGAAACACGCGAAACATTCAAACAAGGCTTGATTGAAGAGTTGGATGTAGATAGGTTGGCTTTGATAGAAGCAAACCTGAAGAGCCAAATAGCCCAACAGAAGCGCATGGAAGAAGTAGCCTTCGCTAACTTGAAGTTCCAAATGGGTATGCCGCTGAATGATGAGATACTATTAACGGATGATTTAGAAAGCCTATTGGCACAAGCAGGCGTACGTACCGAGGCTGGCAGTTTCGACGTAACCAAGCGCGTAGAGTATGAATTGCTAAATACTGCCATAAAACTACAGGGCTACGATATAGCGCAGAAGCGCAGCGGTTACTATCCTTCATTGGTGGCTTTCTTAAACTATGGTTGGACCGCCCAGTCGCAAACCTTTGAGGGTATGTTTAAAACCACTACCCAGTATTACCCCGATGGCGATACGCGTAAGATAAGCCCTTGGTTCGACCAAGGCTTAGTAGGTATAAAACTAAACCTGCCAATTTTCGATAGCGGTTCGCGCATGGCACAGGTTAAACAAGCTAAGTTGGAACAGCAAAAGGCTACCAACAATGCCAACAACTTTAAGAATGCTGCCGAGCTACAATACCGTGTGGCATATTCAAGCTTTACCAATGCGCTTGAAGAGGAAACCAACAATAAGCGTTCGGTTGATTTGAGCCAGAAGATATTCAACACCAACCGTATCAAGTATCAAAACGGTATAGGCTCAAGTTTCGAATTGGAGCAAAGCGAACAAGACCTTATTACCAACCAATTGAAGAGCATACAAAGCACCTTGAACTTGCTTACATCTAAGGCAGATTTAGATAAGGCACTAGGCATAAAATAGTAAAACCATCTACCAAACACATATAAAACATATAACATGACTTACCGCATATTAACCATAGCAGCTTTTGCCTCGGTACTGTTAGCAGCCTGCACCGAAAATCCGCTAGAGGAGAAGAAGAAGAAGCTAGCTGAGTATAAAACAGAAGTAAAGGAGTTAAACGTTAAGATAGGAGATCTTGAAAAGGAGATAGCCAAACTGGATACATCATTCCATATTGAGCTAAAGGCAAAACGTATAGATGTTGCGCCGCTGGAAAAGCAAGACTTTAAACACTACATAGAGGTGCAAGGTACTGTAGATGCAGAGGAGAACGTAACTGCCCTTCCACAGCAACCAGGTTTGGTTACTGCTATATATGTAAAAGTTGGCGATCGTGTAACTAAAGGCCAGGTGCTGGGTTTAACCGAAACAACTGCTGCTATGGAAATAGCCGTGCAAACTTTACAAACACAGCTTAACCTAGCTACTACTGCTTACGAAAAACAGAAGAACCTTTGGGACCAAAAGATAGGTAGCGAAATACAGTTCCTACAGGCACAAACGCAGAAGGAAGCTTTGGAGAAACAACTATCTGCACAGAGGAACCAACTGCAAATGACTAAGATAATAGCCCCAGTAAGCGGCACGGTAGATGAAGTACGTTTGAAAGTGGGCGACATGGCTGCACCTAGCCAATTAATGCCGGGCATACGCATCATCAACAATAACAACTTGAAAGTAAAGGCTAAACTGGCCGATAGCGACTTTGGCAAAGTGAAGCAAAACGACAAGGTAGAGATAGAGTTCCCCGACATCAACAAATCTATAACCGCACCGGTTAGCTATGTTTCTAAAACTATCGATCCTCGCTCGCGTACCTATGGCTTAGAGGTTGACTTGGCTAACGCATCGGGCTACGCTGCCAACATGGTAGCTAAGTTGAAGATAAACGATGCTTCGTTCAAAGACGTAATACTGGTACCTACCAATACCATACAGAAGTCGGAAACGGGTAACTACGTATTGGTAGCCGAGTTAAAGAACGGCGTTAAAACTGCGGTGAAGAAGAATATACAGGTAGGTATGTCGTACAACGGCCGCACAGTAGTAACCGAAGGCTTGAATGCGGGCGATCAACTCATCACCTTCGGCTATAGCGAAGTGGTAGATGGACAGAAAATTGAATTTTAAATAATACCAGCAATAGCTGATAGCATAAAACATAACGGATGAAAACCGAACGTTTAAAAGAATTCAGTATTACCAGCTGGTGTATAGATAACGCCACTAGTATATACATATTCATAGCGCTTATAGTAGGTGCAGGTGCTATGATATATCGTGGGCTGCCTAAGGAGCTTTACCCCGATGTGGTAGTACCTACCATAAGTATAGTAACCATATACCCTGGTGCCACACCTACCGACATAGAAAACCTGATAAGCAAACCGCTCGAAAAGCAGGTAAAAAGCTTGAAGGGGGTAAAAAAGGTAACCAGCAACTCATTGTCGGATGTATCGATAATGACGGTGGAGTTCAGTACCGACCTTGACCCAACGGAGTGTAAGCAGCGTGTAACCGATGCGGTTGACAAGGGTAAGAAGGATTTGCCTAGCGACCTTGATAATGACCCACAGATACAGGAGTTCGATATAAACGAGCTGCCTATTATGAACATTAACCTAGCGGGTGATATACCGCTGGCACAGATAAAAGACTACGCTGAAGCCCTTCAAGACCGCATAGAAAGCATGAAGGAGATAACCCGTGTAGATATAATTGGCGGCTTGGAAAGGGAGATACAGATAAATGTTGACCTGTACAAAATGACCAATGCAGGTATTACACTATTGGATATAGAAAATGCCGTACAACGCGAAAACCTAAACGTAAGCGGTGGCGAAGTACGTGTAGACCAAATGCGCCGTAACCTACGTGTAACGGGCGAGTTTCGCGATCCTAAAGCACTTGAGGGAATGGTGATACGCTCGTTTATGGGCACTACCGTTTTTTTAAAAGATATAGCTACAGTAGAAGATGGCTTTGCAGATAAGCAGGACTTTGCACACCTCGATAACAAGTCGGTAATAACCTTGAACGTTATTAAACGCAGTGGCGAAAACTTGATTGAAGCTACCGACCAAATTTATAAGATAATAGATGAATATAAGGCCACACAGTTCCCGCAAGGCTTGAACGTGAAAGTAACAGGCGATACCTCGGAACAAACACGCGTGCAGCTACACGATTTGATGAACACCGTTATACTTGGTTTCATCTTTGTGGTATTTGTGTTAATGTTCTTTATGGGCTTCTCTAACGCCTTCTTCGTGGGTCTATCGGTACCACTTACCACGCTTTTGGCGTTCTTGTTTATGCCAGGCTTGGGTATGACGATGAACGTTATCGTGTTGTTCTCGTTGCTACTTGCACTAGGTATAGTGGTAGATGATGCCATAGTGGTAATAGAAAACACGCACCGTATTTATAACAAGTACGAGTACGATATAAAACAAAGTGCTAAGTACGCCGCAGGCGAGGTGTTTGTGCCAGTATTGGCCGGTACGCTTACCACCTTGGCACCTTTCTTCCCTTTATTGTTTTGGCCTGGTATAGTAGGTAAGTTTATGGGCAACCTGCCTGTTACGCTTATCATTACCCTAGGAGCATCGCTGGTAGTAGCTTTTGTTATGAACCCGGTATTTGCGGTATCGTTCATGAAGAAGGATGACCACCATGCTACAAGCAAGCTATTGGACTACAAATGGGGTTTTGCGCTATTTGGTATAACATTCATTGTTGGCTATGCTACGCGCAATTTTGGTATAGGCAACTTTAGCTTGTTTATGCTAGCCATGATATTGTTCTATCATTTTGTATTGTACCGTACCATAGGCTGGTGGCAGAATAGTTTTTGGCCTTGGGTAAGCAATAAGTACCGTAGTATATTAAGCGTGTTTGTAAAGGGTTATCGTCCAATATTTGTGCCGATAGCTGCAGTAGTAATATTGATATTGAGCTTTGTGGCATTTGCTATCCGCTCGCCACAGGTTGATTTCTTTCCAAGCGGCGAACCTAATTACACTTATGTGTATTGCAAGCTGCCTATGGGTACCGATGCCAATGTTACCGACTCTATTACACGCGGTATAGAGGCGCGTATATACAAAGTAATAGGTACTAACAACCCCGATGTTACTTCGGTAATAACCAACGTGGGCCTTGGTGCCGGCGATCCTCAAAACCCCGATAAAGTACCTATGCCTAACAAGAGCAAGGTAACGGTGGCCTTTAAGGAATATGCCAAGCGTAAAAACCCCCACACCAGCGAAATATTGGAAAAGATACGCCAAGAGTTTAAGGGCGGTATAGCAGGCGCCGAGATATCGGTAGAGAAAGAAGCCAACGGCCCGCCAGTAGGTAAACCTATAAACATAGAGATAAGCGGCGACGACTTTGAAAAGCTAGGCGAACTAAGCGTAAAAATGCGCAACGCAGTAGATAAGGCGAACATAAAAGGTATAGATGAACTACGCAGCGACTTGCAGATAAGCAAGCCTGAGATAATCATAGATATCGACCGCGAGAAGATGCAGCGCGAAGGTATAGTGCTAGGTCAAGTAGCTGTTGAGTTGCGTACGGCTTTGTTTGGTAAAGAAGTATCGAAGTTCCGCGATAAGGACGATGATGCGCCGATACAGTTGCGCTTACGTGCCGAAGACCGCCAACGTGTAGAGCAATTGATGAATATCAATATATCATACATGGATATGAGCATTGGTGCTTTCCGCCAAATACCACTTAGTGCTATAGCAACCATACGCTACGATAACACCATTAGCGTAATTAACCGCAAAAACCAAAAGCGTGTAGTTACCCTTGCCAGCGATGTAACCAAAGGCCACAGCGCCAACGAAATAATACCTGCCATAGAACAGATAATAGCCAACATGGATATACCTGAAGGCTACGATATAAAAATGACAGGCGAGCAAGAGCAGCAGCAGGAGACTATGTCATTCCTTGTAGGGGCGTTCTTGGGTGCATTTGCTTTAATGTTCCTGATATTGGTAACGCAGTTCAACTCGTTGGTTAAACCTTTGATTATAGCTACTACGGTAATGTTCTCGCTAATAGGTGTAGCCATTGGTTACGCCATTACAGGTTGGAAGTTATCGGGCGTAATGAGCGGCGTGGGTGTATTTGCCTTGGCAGGTATAGTTATACGTAACGGTATATTGCTGATAGAGTTTATTGATGAGCTGCGCGAACGTGGTATGGAAGTAGAAGAAGCCGTGATAGAAGGTGGTGCTACACGTATGACGCCGGTAGTGCTTACCGCATCTGCCGCTATACTTGGTTTGATACCTTTGGCAATAGGCCTGAACGTTGACTTTGCTACTTTGTTCAGCGAGTTGAACGGTCATTTCTCATTAGGTGGCGATAACGTAGCCTTCTGGGGCCCATTGGCATGGACCATGATATTTGGTTTGATGGCTGCTACCTTGCTTACGCTATTGGTAGTACCTGCCATGTATATGCTAGGCTACAAAACCCGCGCGTTCTTCCGCCGCAAATTCGGCAAAAAGCAACCCGTGGTAGAAGCTTAATAAGCTTGAATAACTTACTGGATTATAATTTCATTACACCGTCTACAAAGGCGGTGTAATTTTTTTGTGCATTGTATATGTTATTCCAAGTAGCGTAGGCGTTCTCTCTAAACTGCTGCTTTATTTGAGTAGAAAGGGAAGCATACTTCGCTATCTTTTGTGCTATATCTTCTACGCTGCTATTGGCATCTATCAAACGTCCGTTGTGGTTGTTTGTCACTTCGCTTACGCCTCCCACATTGGTAGCTATGGCAGGTATGCCAAATGAGTGTGCCTCCATAATAGACACAGGTATGCCCTCTGTTTCGCTTACGTTTATAAATAGGTCAACTGTATTGGTGCTGTAATACTGCATCAGTTCAGCATTGCTTACCTGCCCTGCAAACTGGTACTGTATATTGGCTTTACCATCAAGCAATTCGCTAGCCTGTTGCTTTAGTTTGTTCAATAGCTCGCCGTTGCCAAAGTGTGTCCAGCTTATCTCTACATCTGTTATTTGCGCTAGTGCTTCTATTATTAAGTGTATGCGCTTAAGCGGTATGGCATTGCTGCAACTTACTATGCGCAAGGTGCCATCGGTACTGGCTATGCCTTGTACATTGTTTACAGTACCTAGGCGTGCTAGTTGTATCTTGTTTTTATTGCTGCTTACCTTG
>JAFDYM010000014.1 GCA_018267435.1 Bacteroidota bacterium
AGTTAACTCAATTTTCCAATTTCCTTATTAATCTTAATTTTCTGTCTACCCGCCCCGCTTATTGCGCTGTGCCTTCAGTTGCACAGGGTCAAGTATATATGTAAATTTAATGGTAATGGTGTTGTTGTACATGTTCCTTACGCGCGTGTTCAAGCCGTACGATGGTCGCAGCTTTAGGAACGAATACTCAAACTGCGCCCCTATGCCAAATACCTTCTTTACAAAGAACTGAAAGCCCGCTATACCTGTCAGGTCGAAGCGCTTAGGCTCGGGGTTCTTCAAACCCGATAGGTTATACTCTACCAAACCAGTACCAAAGCTATCTACCTGGTGCGTAATGCGGTTGCGCACTAGGTAGTTTAGTCCTATACCCACGCTGGCCATCACTAGTTTTTTATCGTGCACGTTGAACATGATAGGCACCTGTACATAGTCCCAGTTTATTCTAAAGCTTTCCATGGGTGTTATGTTCACGTCGGCCTTTTTGGTAGCACCGCGCATGGTGTAGTATATACCCGTGTTTACCGACATATACTTATGAAACTTAACCATGGCGCCCACACCTACATAGGCACCTGGGTGCGTGTAGCCCGCTTGCTCGTCGCCATCTATTTGGCTAAGGTTAAGCCCCGCGCTAAACATGGCCTTAAACAATCCATCGCGCTGAAAATTTGGGTCGTCCTCATCTTCCTCTTTCGCCTTTACGGGCTTGGTTTTCTTTACTATGGCGGGTTCTTCTTCAGTTTCTTCTACCGTCTGTTCCTGCGCCGTACTATCGGTTTGGGCTGTTTTGTTCTTTTTTTTGCCTAAATCAATAGTTATTGCGCCATCTTTTACCTGTACTTGGGCAAAAGCGAGAGCGGGCAATAATAATATCCACAGTGTGAGTTTCTTCTTCATGCTTACTAGTGTCGGCTTTGTTATGTTTGGCAATATCAAAACGGCGATATGCCATTTTCTTGCCCTTGGGCAATGATAAAAAGCAACAGCCGTTAATCAATTAACAATTAGGCCAATGTCGTTCAAATATAATGCAGCACTGCTAAAGAAGGTGGAAGAAATTTTCAAGGAAGGTGGCTATACCGTTCGCTACGAGAAAGGCAACTTTCAGAACGGCTACTGCGTGCTTGAGAAAAGGCGTGTGGTGGTAATCAATAAATTCCACGAGCCTGAGGCAAAAATCAATAGCATGATGGACTTGCTATTGAACATTAACGACCTTGAGCTAGAGAACCTAAGCAGCGAAAGTACCGAACTGTTCCGCAAAATAAAAGCCGAGAAAGGCGCGGTAGAAGTAGAAGCAGATTTGTTCAAAGCTGAGGGCGAAACGCCTGCCGACGACAGCGCTGCCGTTTAATTATTCTCGCTTTCTTCAATACACTTAGTATTAACCACTAGCACTCGCTACTTATCCATATGGAAGTAACATTTTTAGGTACGGGAACTTCGGGCGGTGTGCCACTAATAGGCTGCCAATGCGAGGTATGTAAAAGCCCTAACCCTAAAGATAAACGCCTACGTAGCTCTATACTGCTGCGCACTGCCACGCATAATATAGTTATTGACTGTGGACCTGACTTTCGCCAGCAAATGCTGCGCGAAGATGTACGCGCCTTAGATGCACTGGTAATGACCCACGCGCACAAAGACCATACAGGTGGCATAGATGATATACGCGCCTATAACTTTATACAGCAAAAACCTGTAACCATATACTGCGACTATGCTACCGAGCTAGGTATTAAGGAGCAGTTCAGCTATGCATTTACCGAGACTGATTATCCCTATCTACCCAAAATGAATTTTGTACAGATAGAAGATGATGTGTTCGAAGTAGGTGGCTTAAAGTTTCTACCCATAAACGTAATACATGGCAAAATGCCTGTAAAGGGTTTTCGCATTGCCGACTTTACGTACATAACCGATGCCAAAGAGATAGTGCCTGCTGAACTTGATAAAATGCGCGGCACTAAAACGCTTATCATTAATGCGCTGCGCCCCGAGCCACACTACTCGCATTTATCTATTCAGCAAGCTATAGATATAGTAGAAGAGATAAGGCCTGAGCGTGCTTACTTTATACATATGAGCCACCAGTTTGGCTTGCACGATTTAATGCAAGCGCAGTTGCCCGCCTACATTACCGTGGCATACGACGGGCTTAAAATGGAGGTGTAGTTTTTGCCCCTACGAATATTGTTATACATTTAACCCTCAACTAAGCATTAGTAAACTTAAACCCTAAGCATGTCAGATCTTTTCCGCAGGAAATCGATTGCACAGTTGGTTAGCGAATCCGAAGACGGTTCGCATACCCTCAAAAAAACCCTTACATCATTTAACCTTGTTACCTTAGGTATTGGTGCCATAATAGGTGCAGGCTTGTTTTCAATTACAGGTTTGGCGGCTGCTAACCACGCAGGCCCTGCAGTTACATTGTCGTTTGTTATTGCGGCATTGGGTTGCGCTTTTGCAGGCCTTTGCTATGCCGAGTTTGCAAGTATGATACCTGTAGCGGGTAGCGCCTACACCTATTCTTACGCTACCCTTGGCGAGTTTATGGCATGGATAATAGGTTGGGACCTTGTACTGGAGTACGCCGTAGGTGCTGCCACTGTTTCTATCAGTTGGTCAAGGTATTTAGGTAAACTATTAGAGTACTACCACATCTATCTTCCAACCTCATTAAGCATGGGGCCTTGGGAGAGTATTACTACACCCGAAGGTGCTGTAGTGCATGGCATGATAAACCTGCCTGCCGTGTTTATAGTTGTAGCTATGTCGCTATTGCTTATCAAAGGCACACAGGAATCTTCTACCGTAAACAACGTAATAGTAGTGCTGAAGGTAAGCGTGGTGCTTATATTCATTGCACTAGGTTGGGGGTACATAAACACTGCTAACTACACGCCATACATACCTGCCAACACAGGTACGTTTGGAGAATATGGCTGGAGCGGTATTATCCGCGCATCGGCTATTATCTTCTTTGCCTATATAGGTTTCGATGCCGTATCAACTGCTGCGCAGGAAGCTAAAGACCCTAAGAAGGGTATGCCGATAGGTATCTTAGTGTCGCTAGGTATATGCACCGTATTGTACATCTTGTTCTCGCACGTTATGACTGGCTTGGCGCACTACACCGAGTTTCAAGGTCAGGACGGTATAGCACCTGTAGCCGTGGCTATTAAGCATACGCCTTACGTATGGTTGCAGCAGGCACTTATCATTGCCATATTAGGTGGTTACTCATCGGTAATATTGGTAATGCTAATGGGCCAAAGCCGCGTGTTCTTCTCTATGAGTAAGGACGGCCTATTGCCAAAAGTATTTAGCGATGTGCACCCTAAATTTCAAACGCCATACAAGAGCAACTTGTTGTTCATGGTTTTTGTAAGTCTGTTCGCAGCATTTGTACCTGCACGTGTGGTAGGAGAGATGACAGCTATAGGCACTTTGTTGGCATTTATATTGGTATGTGCAGGCATAATCGTAATGCGTAAAAAAATGCCTGATGCGCCGCGTGCATTCCGTACGCCTTGGGTACCTGTTATACCTATATTGGGTATTGCAACTTGTTTGTTTATGATGGTATTTTTACCTGCCGATACTTGGATACGTTTGATAGTATGGATGGCTATAGGCATAGCCCTGTACTTTGGCTATAGCCAAAAGCGCAGCAAATTGAACAAGAAGTAGTTTGATAGATATATACTAAGCCCTTGCATGCGCAGGGGCTTTTTTATTTTTAGAAGAATAGAACCATAAACCTTCCTAGTGCCCCCTCCTGTTTATAGGGGGGGCTGTCAACAACAAGGTTGTTGACAGGGGTGGTTCAAAAAAGTATTAGCAAGAGATTTTTTAGACGTAAATAGTAAACACCCCTGCATGACACAATCCAAAAAACTAAACCTTGCCGATGCCGCGCTGATAGTAACAAGCGGTATGATAGGCTCGGGCATATTTATAGTAAGCGCCGATATAAGCCGTACGCTCGGCGGCCCTGGTTGGCTACTATTAGCATGGGCCATATCGGGTATTATGACGGTATTTGCCGCGCTTAGCTACGGCGAGTTGGCAGGTATGTACCCCGAGGCAGGCGGACAATATGTTTATTTGAAAGAAGCCTTCAACCCACTGATTGGCTTTCTATATGGCTGGACTATTTTCCTGGTAGTACAAACAGGTACCCTAGCTGCCGTGGCAGTAGCCTTCGCCAAGTTTACAGGCGTGCTAGTACCATCGTTAGGAGAGAAGAGCATATTGCTCGAGCTTGGTTCATTTAAAATTAGTGCAGCACAGTTAGTGGGTATTGCTTCGCTGTTGGTGCTTACCATCATCAATTCGCGCGGTATTCAATACGGTAAGCTCATCAATCGCTTCTTTACTTCTACCAAGTTGATAGCCTTGTTCGGCATCATCGTGTTGGGTATATTCTTTTTTGGTAGCGATGATGTATGGAACGCCAACCTAAGCCGCTTTTGGGAGTTTGGTACTTATACTAAAGAAGATGCAGGCAATGTATCAGTATCTCCACTCACAGCTATAGGCTTAATGTCTGCTATTGGTGTAGCCTTGGTTGGTTCGCTCTTCAGCAGCGATGCTTGGAACAACGTAACCTTTATTGCAGGCGATATTGAGAACCCTAAGAAGAACATACCGCTATCGTTGGTAATAGGCACCTTGGTTGTAACTGTGTTATATATGCTAGCCAACATAGCTTACTTAAAGTTGTTGCCATTTTTCGGTAATCCTAATGCTACCGATGTGTTGGGCCAAGGCTTGCAGTTCCCTGCTAACGACCGCGTGGGTACGGCAGCTGCCACTATGATATTCGGTGGTACTGCTACGGTGATAATGGCCGTGTTGATTATGATTTCAACCTTCGGTTGCAACAACGGCATTACGCTTGCCAGTGTGCGCGTATATCAAGCTATGGCGCAAGATGGGCTCTTCTTCGAGAAGATGAAGCACAATAATAAGTACGGTGTACCGGGCTTTGCGCTATGGGTGCAGTTTGCATGGGCCGCTATGTTGTGCCTATCGGGTAAATATGGAGACTTGCTCGACTATATCATGTTCGCCGTTATGCTGTTCTACATACTTACTATTATTGGCCTATTCCGCTTGCGCAAAAACAAGCCTGATGTACCTCGTCCGTACAAGGCATTTGGCTACCCTGTGGTGCCGGCTATCTACATCATACTGGCTACCTATTTCTGCTTGAATTTGCTTTATGCCAAACCGCTATACTCATATCCTGGTTTGTTCATCGTATTGTTGGGTATACCTGTTTATTATTTTTGGAAACGCGGCTCAGTAGGCAGTAAGCAATAATGTAGTAAGCAAAGGTTGGTTCATTACTATCTCTTTGGCTTTGTGCCCTCTGTGCGAAAGATGTTTCTAAACAATCGTTTTCGTTTCCTTCGTGTTTTTACTTTTGTGTACTTAGTGCTTAAATAAATTTTCAATGACAGCTGAACTTAAATTACGCCTAGACCATACCATCCGCAATGTGCCGGATTTTCCCAAGCCCGGCATTATGTTTAAAGATATTACCCCTATATTTTTAGATGCCAAACTGTGCGATGAAATAGCCGAGAATATCATCAATAACTTTTTGCATAACCACGGCAAGATAGATGCCGTGTGCGCTATAGAAAGCCGCGGTTTCTTCATAGGTATATTAATAGCTAACAAGCTGAACGTGCCACTGTTTCCTGTACGTAAAAAAGGTAAGCTGCCTGCTAAAACTAAAGAGTTTACTTACGACCTTGAGTACGGCACTGCCACGCTTGAAATACATACCGATGTAGTAAAGCCAGGCTGGAACGTAATGATACACGATGATATACTAGCTACTGGTGGCACCGCCATGGCTGCTGCTGAATTGGTAAAGAGCGAAGGTGGTAACGTAGCAGGTTTCACCTTTATAGCCACGCTCGATTTTCTGAATGGTCGCAACAAAATTGCTCCTTACAGCAATAACATTGTTACAGCTATCGAGTTTGAATAAAGCTTACTGGACCCCAGATAGAATAAAAGCCTTCAGCCTATTACGATTGAAGGCTTCTTTATTTTATATAAATCCACGATTTATCCGTGTCATCTGCGTTATCCGCGTTCCTGTATTTAAGCCCTCTCCTTCGGGGAGGGTTGGGTGGGGTTACAACTTACTCGCCGCGGCTCTATCTAGGTACCAATACAAGTTGCCCTCAGGCTGCACCAACTGCGCAGGGTACTTTTCCGCCTCGCCGTTTAATATCTCCTTCATTATATCAGCCTTGCTATTACCTGCTACTATGAACATGACATTATCCGCAGCATTTATCAATGGATAAGTAAAGGTAATGCGCTCGGCTATTTTATGTGGTGCAGTAGTGGCTACCACTATTTTGTCTTGTTCATTTAGCGCCTCGCTATTAGGAAACAACGAAGCCGTATGACCATCTTCGCCCACACCCAATAGTATCAAGTCGAACACTGCCTCTCCTTCAAAAAACGAATCTATTTCTTTATCGTAAGCATCGGCCGCTTCAGCCAACGGCAAGTGCGTAGGCACGGGGTATATATTCGGCTCAGGTATCGGCACATGGCCAAGCATGGCCTTGGTAGCTAAGGTGCCGTTGTAGTCGTCGGTAGCGGCGGTTACGTAGCGCTCATCGCCCCAAAACACAAAGGTCTCCTCCCACGGCATAGCGCTGCGGTAAGGCTCGCTAGCTAGTAATTCATACAAGCCCTTAGGCGTACTGCCACCGCATAGCGCAATGGTGAACCTACCATATACATTCACAGCTTTGTTCGCTGTTGCTATTATAAACTCCGCAGCCTCTTGGTTCAGCTTCGCGGTATCTTCAAATACTTTTACATTCTTCATTATCATCTGTTTTTTATCCCGTCCTTCTATTATGGCAGAGGATAGGGTTTGCTATAAATAGCATGCCACGTTTCAATTATTTTTCTTTTTCTGGTGCTGCAGGTGGTACCATCCAGTTATGTCCATCTTTAGCTATTAGCGCCTCTGCTTCTTCAGGGCCTTGCAAGCCTGCTGCATAATTAGGGAAATTGGTAGCAGGGTTGTCCTTCCACATTTTTATTATCGGCATTAATAAGTCCCAACTTGCTTCTACTTGGTCGGCACGCATAAACAAGGTAGAGTCGCCCTCCATTACATCCAGCAACAATGTTTCATACGCTTCGGGGCTGCCGCTGCTATATTCTTCGTTGTAGTCGAATATCATATCTACCGGGCGCAGCAACATTTCAAGGCCCGGCTTCTTGGCTTGAAAGCGCAAGCGTATATCCATGTGCGGCTGTATGTTTAATACTAGCCTGTTTGGCTGCCAGTTGCCTGCTGCCTCATCAGGAAAACTTTGGTGCGGTACGTTCTTAAACTGTATGGTTATCATACTGGTGGTTTCGTTCATGCGCTTACCCGTACGTAGGTAGAAAGGCACACCTTGCCAGCGCCAGTTATCTATGTAGAATTTTACCGCTGCGTATGTTTCTACGTTGCTCTTTTCATTCACATCGGGCTCCTGCCTATAACCCTTTACTTTTTTGCCGTGTGTCCATCCTTCGCCATACTGGCCACGCACTGCATATTTGTTTACGCTCTCTGGCTTTATGCGGCGTATGGCATTCATTACATCTACTTTGCGGTTGCGCACTTCCTCAGCATTAAACGATACTGGCGGCTCCATAGCTACCAAGCACATTAGCTGTAGGATGTGGTTCTGTATCATATCGCGCAAGGCACCTGCCAGCTCGTAATAGTTGCCGCGGTTTTCTATACCTATCTTCTCGGATACTGTTATCTGCACATGCTCAATATAGTTCCTGTTCCATATCGGCTCGAAGAGCGCATTGGCAAAACGGAACGCCAATATATTCTGCACCGTTTCTTTGCCTAGGTAGTGGTCTATACGGTATAACTGGCACTCATCGTACATGCTATGTAGCAAGTTGTTCAGTTGCTTAGCACTATCCAAGTCATACCCAAAAGGTTTTTCTATTACCAGTCTATCCGTTTTTCTGTTATTTACCATGTCGGTAGCACCAAGCATGGTGGTAATGGTTTCAAAATATATAGGCGGTACTGCCATGTAGAAGATGTGGCTGCTGCGTTCACCCCATTCTTTTTCGTGTTTCTTTATCAATTTGCTAACGGTATCGTAAGTGCCTTTAGCTGTAAAGTCTCCTCGCTGGTAGCTCAGCATCTGCTCAAATACTTCCCATTCTTTCTTCTTGCTTTTGCCTCGGCGGCTAAAGGTATCTACCCCGCTGTGCATCTTCTTTCTAAAGTCTGCATCCGATATATCGCGGTGGCCTACACCTATTATAGCAAAGTTGTCAGGCAGGCGGCCATCTAAATATAAATTGTAAAATGCAGGTACCAGCTTGCGCCAAGTAAGGTCGCCCGTGGCGCCAAATATAACTACAACTGTTGGCTGCGATTTGATGATACTATCCATATAGGTGTAATTTTTATTCTACTCCCTATCCTGTTTATCAGGGTAGCTGTATGCTATTGTAAAATATTATTTTTTGCTGTGCCAAATACTGTGGAAGGTGCCTTCTTTATCAAGGCGCTCATAAGTATGCGCACCAAAGTAGTCGCGCTGTGCTTGTATCAAGTTAGCCGGTAGCCAGCCATTCCTATAGCTATCGAAGTACGATATACTGGCACTAAGTGCTGGTACTGGTATGCCTGCATTTACGGCATGGCATATCACATCTCGTATGCCGGGCGAATTGTCTTTTAGTAGCGCTACTGTTGCTTTATCGCTTAGCAAGGTTGTTATGTCTTTGCTTTCATAAGCGCGCGCTATATTCTCCAAAAACGCCGAGCGTATAATACAACCGCCGCGCCATATACGAGCTATGTCTTCTATGTTCAAGCCATATCCTTGTTTCTTGCTCGCCTCAGCAAGCAGTTCCAAGCCTTGCGTATAAGTTATTATCATGGCAAAGTACAGGGCATCTTCTACCTTGTCTATAAGCTCCTGTTTATTGTCGGCAGGTTTTACCTCTCCTTGCTCATAGCTTTTGGCTATTGCTAAGCGTGCAGAGCGCATTGCCGAGTAGTAGCGCGATGTTACCGCTGTGTCTATCACAGGTATCGGTATCTGCAGCTCCATGGCGCTTTTGCTGGTCCATATACCGGTGCCTTTTTGGTGCGCGGTATCCATTACTACATCCACTAG
The DNA here is from genome assembly GCA_018267435.1 of Bacteroidota bacterium. Classification (GTDB taxonomy): domain Bacteria; phylum Bacteroidota; class Bacteroidia; order Chitinophagales; family LD1; genus Bog-950. The sequence continues at coordinate 9,207 of JAFDYM010000014.1, forward strand.
GTCTTTCTGTGTGCCGGCGTCGCTATCCTTTACAGTAAATATATCGGCTGTTATTTCTATCAGAAAGCTTTTCAATTTGCCCTCGTTCCACTTGCTGTATACCTCGTGCATTTCGGCATTGCTCAAGCCGCCTATAGTCTTTAGTACGTTGTAGCTTTCGGCTATCAGTTGCATCAAGCCGTACTCTATGCCGTTGTGTACCATTTTTACATAGTGTCCAGCCGACTTATTGCCTAGGTACTTCACGCAAGGCTCGCCATCGGCTTTGGCTGCTATGGCAGCAAACATCTTATCTACCCTATGGTATACATCGGGGTTGCCGCCAGGCATTATACTCGGCCCGAAGCGCGCACCTTCCTCGCCGCCGCTTACGCCCACACCCATAAACTGTATGCCTGTATTGGCCAGTTCTTCAATGCGCCTATCGGTATCAATGTAGTGCGAATTTCCACAATCTATAATGAGGTCATCTTTGCTCAATAGGGGCTTCAGTTCGCCTATTACTTGGTCAACCACCTTGCCCGCAGGTACTAATAGCAATATGGTACGTGGCGCCTTTAGTGCGGCCACAAAATCTTTCTGCATATCGAAGGCCGATACATTATCGTGCGGAGCATTCTTCACCAAGGTGTCGCGCTGCTTGGCGTCGGGGTCGTAACCCGCTACGCTAAAGCCATTATCGCTCATATTGTAAACCAAATTTCGGCCCATGGTGCCCAGGCCTATCATGCCATAATCGTAAGTTGCCATACTGTGTGGTTCTTTGTTGCTGTAAGGTACGCATAAAGGCATCATATCCACAGCCTAATGCATTCACAATTAACTAAAATTTTGTGCCGTCCTACCCATATTAGCATTGACGGACACCTGTTCCGTTTATTTGTTCAATATAGATAATTACAGTTTTTTGGGGCCATACTGCTGCGCCCTGCCCGTACGCACGCGCGCCACAGTTTATGACGATAGCTATCGGCACGCCTTCAGCTTGAGGACATTTATGCTTAATACATAACAGCCGTTTCACGCAGAGTGCGCAAAGTGAAGACGCAGAGAACTGCAAAGAATAAATACTAGTTTAAGAGGGATGCGCTAATGTCATCCGCTGGTGGCAACGAACTGTTGCGTAGCGGCGAGATGTTATCGTTTACGATGACATCTCTGATTGACTAGACCAAATAAGGTATGTCATTCAAAGATGTCATCTCTGTGAGATAACATCTTGTATTAACTCTTGATCTTTATTCCCTACCTTAGTACAAAACCTTAACCTATGCCAAGCA
>JAFDYM010000150.1 GCA_018267435.1 Bacteroidota bacterium
AAGGCAAGAACAATACCGTAGCCCAAAACATGATAGATAGTATCATGCTCATCATTATCTTTTTCTTATCGTGCGTAAGGGTAAGTGCAAACAATACACCCACAGGTATGGAAAGCAATATAGGCGTAAGCGCAGCCACACCGCCAAGGCCGAAGCGCTGTTTAACGCGTACCAACATGCGGTTAGATTTTGTGAACTTACGATTGAATGTTTTAGGAAACCTCTTAACTAGGTAATCTTGTATAATAGAACCAAAGTATGTAAATATTACAATACCTATTATACCGCCGATGATGTTAGCAATAGGACCTTCGATACCTAACTGCGCACCTATAGCCATTAAAGTACTAAAAGAGAACTTCAACATTGAAGTGAAGAAAACAATAACCGACGTGATGATTTTTTCCATTATTTGCTACCGTGCCCCCCTTTGAAAATGCGTTTATGAAGTTAACGTATTTTTCGCACAAACGTTTCAAAATTGTGGAGGAATTTCCCTACGAAAATGTCCATTTAGCTGAACCTTAGCCCTTACCCGCTCGGCTTCCTCTAGCGTAGGTATCAACTTTAACAAATGTTGGATGATGAACCACTGTCTACCGCGCTCGCTTACCGACGCTAGCAACCTATACTGATCCTCCTCGCTTAGTGCAGCATAAGGTATAAGATCGTAAGAGGTTGGGTTCTTAAACTTCTTCTTCAGGTCGAAATCGGTGGCTAGCACCGCATGCAGCTTGGCCATAAGGTGAACGAAGGTAGGGTTCAGCATCTGCGCATGCATAGTCAAATGGGTCACATCGTACACTACGGCGGCGCTATAAAGCTTATCGGGCACTTCGCGCAGCACCTCTATTATACGAAATATACCTACGCCACGGGTTTTAATATCCATAGTGCCATCGGGGTACGTAGTAGTTATTTCTACTATCTCCATCTCAGTGCCATATTCATTTAGCCCTGCCTTATCTACCGAGGGTATACCAAAGGTTTTCTTCTGCTCGGCGCATTCATTAATAAGTTGCTTGTAGCGCTCTTCAAATATGTGCAGGTTCAAATTTTGCCCTGGGTATATAATGCTGTTAAGCGGAAATATGGGAATAAACTTTGTCATGTTGCTATGCTTCTGTTCTATCTTCAACTCTGTAATAATATTGTAAAAAAAGCGCGCTACCTACAAGGTGCATTGCTTTTGCCCTAGTATTTAGTTAATTTTAGGGTAACAAAAACGTAGCAGATGAAAAAACGAATACACAGTATTGCTTTTGGCCTGCTTACATTATGTATAGCCTTACCCACCTACGCAGGCAACGGCGAAATACTGGGCAAGCTAACGGTAAAGGAAACCCATGCCGAGCTACCCAACGCCGAAGTAACTTTCGAGAATAGCATGACCAGAATGACAGTAAAGGCCAACGAGCACGGCATGTATTATGGTTTGCACCTGCCCGAAGGCCGCTACGAAATGCGGGTAAGCTACAACACTACCACCTTTGTAATGAAGAACGTGCGCATATACGATGGCTACACCAGCGAGGCCAACTTTGCCGTAAGCAACCTTGATAGCCTACCTGCTACAGTGGAAATACCGCGCACCGACCAGCTATACAGCGGCAGTGCGCCTACCGGCATAAGCATGAAGAACGACGACAAACTGCAACCTACAAGGCAGCTAGGTGATGCCCTAAGCATGCAGCCCGGCGTAGATGTGCGCGATGGAAAAGTGTACGTAAAAGGCAGCGGCGATGTGAAATTCTTTATAGATGGTACTCCTGTAATAGGGCAGCCAACTATACAGCGCACCTGGTAAGTGTTTTTATTCTTTAACTATATAAATGTTCAGCCTATGAAAACGATGATGAGAACAAGTTTACTATTGCTAGCGGTAGCACTAAGCCAGCTAGCCCTTGCCGTGGGCAACGGCAGCCTAATGGGGCAGGTAATAGACCCTGACACTAAACAACCTGTAGAAGGGGCAACAGTAGTGCTTGACTGTAAAGGTTCGCAGCTTGCCTTTGTAACCAACGAGAAAGGCTACTACTATGCCAGCAATGTGCCACCGTGCAACTATACCGTGCATGTAACCTATTTGGGCAAGGCGCTTACCCTTACCAACATTGAAGTGAAGAACGATGAGGTGAAGGAACTGAATGCAAGCCTAAGCACAGGGCAAACTATGCAGGAAATAACCATAGATGGCGGTAAGGCAGGCAAAAAGCTTATCGACCCGTTGAATGTGGACTTGAAGATTATAGATGGCGAGGAAATAAGAAAACAGCCTTTTACTTCAATATCTAAAGTAATAGAAGTACAAGCTGGCGCTGTGGAAATGGATGGCAAAGTGTATATACATGGTTCGCGCCCCGAAGGCCTTGCTTATTACATAGATGGCTGCAAGGTAATGGGTAGCCCTAATGTGCCTATATGCGGAGTAGAAATGATGCAAGTATATACAGGCTACATACCAGCTAAATATGGCGATACCAATGCCGGCGTAGTAGCTATAGAAACACGTAACTGGTTCAGCGAATAGCTTATATCAACTTCTCGATGATGTGGATGATAACGTTATCCAGTTGAGAAGGCTTATCGTTACTTTTAAGAAGGTCCTCCAAATCATGGCGGACCTTTTCTTTTTTGTCCTCGGCTTGTAGAAAGCGCTGGCGGTAATCACCTATTATTTCTATGGCCTCAATATCGCTCATACTATTTACCTGGGCTATAATGCCATCTACATCGGCAGCGCCTGTACGGGCCTTTATGAAAGCAATCTCCTCGGGTGTAACGGTGTTAGTCATTTGGGCACCATACACAAGCAGAAAGGCCAGGAAATCGTTGTAGGTCCATGCAGAATCGTTCACTTGCATTGTCGTATCCGTTTTACGCATTAAACATAAACAAAAAACGGCCACACTGGGTAGTGCAGCCGTTCAATATATTATGACTTACTATTTATTGGTTAGTAGCACCTGGTGCGCCACCAGCAGGTTGGTCAGCAGCAGGAACTGGAGCAATAGCAGGAGCAACAGGCGCTTGCTTGCTTGTTTGCGTTTGCATTTCAGATGGTGCTGTAGTAGTACCAGTAGTGGTAGTAGCAGTAGTACCTATAAAGCGAGCTGAAACCAGGCATAGCAACAACAAACCACCGGCAAAGCCCCAAGTAAGTTTCTCTATTATATCAGATGACCTACGAGCGCCCAATAGTTGTTGACCTACACCACCAAATGAACCGCTAAGACCACCGCCTTTAGGATTTTGAATAAGTACTATGGCACCCAAAAGAACGCCTACTAGTATAACAAGTATTGTAATAAAAATGTACATATAGATTAAATCAGTTTTCGCAAATAATTAATACGGGCGGCAAATAAATCATTTTTTTCTGGAAATTTCAAAATAAGTGCCTCATAAGCTTTTATTGCCTTAGCATAGCGCTTTTGGCTTTCGTATAGTTTTGCCAAGGTTTCGGTTACCAAATCCGGCGCAATGTCGTTTTCGGGCGCTGTGCTAGCTTTCTCAGTTTTGCGCTTTTTCTTTATTTGGTCGGCTATAAAAGCATCCAAACCACGGCTGTAGTGCCTCTCATCCTGCACTAACTGGTGCAGGTAATCGGCTGATACACTAGCCGTTATCATTTTATCCAGTTCTTCGTCCAGCTCCTCGGCTTGCGCTTCATCTATTTGTGGCTGCGGTGCAGGCTGCTCAGTTGCTTCTTCTTTAGCTTCTACCTTAGGCTCAGCTTTTGCAGTAGTTTTGCCTTTCTTAAATACCGATAGCCATTCATCGAAAGTATGTGGCGAAGTGAATGATACCTGTGGCAGCTCCGCTTCAGCCTCAACTACTGTTTCGGCATCTGCTTCTTCAAGATACTCTTCTATAACAATGTTATCTTGAGCAGCAGTAGGCTCGGTTAGCGTTTCAGCTATTTCTGTTACCGACTCAATTTCTTGCACCTCCTGCACCGGCTCCTCTTCTACCCCAGCAGCTTCTATCACTAAGTCTTGGGCTATCAATGCGCCTTCGTCGTTCGTGTCAACATTTTGGCCCTCTTGCACTTGCTGTATCACTTCTGGCTCGGCCTCTATAGCACTTACTTCATGTATTGGCTCTACCACCGGCGGCACATATGTAGATTCCGCCTTTGGCTTTTCTACAACATTGCTTTGATTGAATATGGCATAAAACAATTCCCTATCGTTTGTATATAAGGCAGCCATTTGCAGTTGCTCATCAAACTTAGGGTTGCGCTCAAGCTGGTACTTTTTAGCCAACAATACATGCGCCTGCTGAAAGTACGGGCTACGCGCCAATAGGCTTTCAAGCTCGGCGGTGGTAAAACGCCCAAGCATATCGTTAAAGTTATGTACTGTAAGCTGTAGCATAGCAGGGCTACAAATGTAAAACAAAAAGGGCGCATATAATATGCGCCCTTCGGTATAAAAACGAGCAGTATTGAATTCTATTCTATAATCAACTTTTCTGTACTATCGGTATTGGCACCGCGTACGCTTACAAAATACAAACCGCTAGGCAATTGGCTAGTATTTACATTTAGCCTGCCTACAGCACCGCTGCCGCCTAGCACCTCGCTGTATACCAACACGCCAGTTTGGTTGTATATGGTTACATCTACTGCGCCTTGCATGTTTGTAGCCGCTATGGTTACATTGCTGCGTGCAGGGTTAGGGTACATGCTTACCGTAGCCTTAGGGCCAGCCATGTTTACCGATACTATTGGAGAGTATTCGAAAGCACCATCATAGTCAACTTGTTTAAGACGGTAGTAAGAAATACCTTGTAGAGGCTGCTTATCAAGTAAACTATAGGTAAGGGTTTTAGTACTGTTGCCAGCACCCT
>JAFDYM010000151.1 GCA_018267435.1 Bacteroidota bacterium
AAAACAGTATCGCGCAAAGCGGAGGAGGCATTGATAGTTTACCTAATAGAGAATACAGGCTTGGTAAGCAAGGAGCGTATGCTAGAGGTATACCTGAACGTTATAGAATGGGGACCGAACATATACGGCATCGGCGAGGCATCGCGCTTCTACTTCAATAAAAAGCCTTCACAGCTGAACTTGAACGAGTCAGTGTTTCTATCGGCTATTATACCTAACCCAAAGTATTACAAGTACCACTTTACGCCGCAGGGCGATATTAAACCTCACTTCGTTAACTACTTCAATATCCTTACCAGGCGTATGGTCTTCCGGGGCAGAATCAGTCCAAGCGATACAGTTAACTACATACCATCGGTAGAACTGCGCGGCCCTGCATTAAACAGCGTGCTACCTGCTGATAGTCCCGATAGGTTGGATGATTTGATGATAGGGGAGTAGGGCGAACAATAACTCTACAAGTAATTGCTTTATTTATTAACTCTATTCTTTTGGCTTGACCCAAAAGAACCAAAAGGTCAAGGCTGTGAGGCTTTAGGGCTAAAAGTCATTTCGCAAGCCTAAACTCCACGAACTCGCTACGCTCAAACAGCGCGGAGTTTTACGGCTTTCTACATGACTTTCTTAACGCCAAAAGCCTCAAGGCCATTGTTCTAAGCTCCTTATTTTTCTCAATTATCTTTTATTCCTCAAATCTAAAATTGCCTACAGGAAGGTCGCCCGCGGGACGAAGCAGTACGGGTATGGCGCAATAGTACCGCGCATAAATAGGTAAAAGGGGGCAAGGGACAAGTGATGTACTTCGGTTGTCCTTTTTGCTCTTTTCTTTGTGCCTTCGCGCGTTAGTGGTTATAAATTCTTCCTATTCTCCACCAATCCTCCCACTCCATCCCACATGGTGCCTGTTTTTGGGATTTTCTCCCACCGCTGGCCATTTTTCCAAATCTGGACTGTTTTAAAGCTGTTGAAACCCTTAAAAAAGTTGTGGATAACGCAACATATTGTCCACATGGCGCGTTAATAGAGAAATAGCTACCACTTTTTACCACTAGTCATTTTGAGAGGTAACAGGAGCGAAAAAGGTAGCTGAAAAGTGCTGTTGACAATTATTTTGTCTATTTTAGTGGTAGATAGTGGTATGGAGTGGGATAAACAAATATTTTTGTAACACTTAAAAGCGATAAAACAGGAATGACTTTCCGCGGACAATATGATTGCAGTATGGACGACAAGGGGCGTGTGAAAATGCCTGCCCTGTTGCGTAAGCAATTTCCTGCGGAAGATGGTGGCCGTTTTATGATAGCGAAGGACATGGAGGACTGCCTGGTGATATACCCGATGAAGACTTGGGAGAAGATGGAGCAGCAGTTGCTTGGCCTAAACACTTTCAGCTTAAAGCACCAGCAGTTTATAAACGCTGTAACGGTAGGCCTAACCGAAATAGAGTTGGATAGCGCCGACCGCTTTTTGGTAAGCAAAAGCCTAATGAAATACCTAGGCAATAGCAAGGATATAATACTGAAAGGCAAATTCGACCGCATACAAGTGTGGGATGCTGCCAAATACGAGCAATATACACAGGGTAATATTGCGAACATTCAAAGCCTGGCAGATGAAGCTGCGGCGCATATAGACGGCGAGAATGGCAAAAAGTAAGCATAAGAAATCGGAGCCTGTAGCGGGCAACGATAATAATAGTGGTGGTTACCACACCAGCGTTCTTTTACATGAAAGCATAGATGCTTTAGCCATAAAACCGGATGGCATTTATATAGATGCAACTTTCGGTGGCGGTGGCCACAGCAGGGCTATAATGGCGCAGCTAGGCAGCGAGGGGCACTTGTATGGTTTCGACCAAGACGAGGATGCGCACCGCAATGCTATAGACGATGAGCGCTTTACACTGGTGCAGGCCAACTTTAGAGATATAAAGAAGTTTCTGAGGCTGTACGATGTAAAGCAGGTAGATGGCATACTGGCCGACCTTGGCGTAAGCAGTTGGCAGTTTGATACTGCCGAGCGTGGCTTTAGCTACAGGTTCGATGGTCCGCTTGATATGCGCATGAGCCAATTTGGCGAGCTAACAGCCGCCGATATACTGAATAATTACAGTGCAGAAAAATTGCATAAGATATTCGGAGAATATGGCGAACTGCGCAATGCTAAAACATTTGCCAATGCGGTGGTAGCTGCCAGGGAAACGAAGCCTTTCGAAGTGATAGATGACCTGAAGACGCTGGCTGAAAGCAATGTAATGGGCGAGAAGATGAAGTATCTGTCTCAAGTGTTTCAAGCACTGCGCATAGAGGTAAACGATGAACTGGGCGCATTGCAAGATTTGCTAAAGAACAGTGTAGATGTGCTGAAGCCCGAAGGCAGGTTGGCCATCATCACCTTCCACTCGCTGGAAGATAGGTTGGTGAAGAACTTTATGAAGAACGGCAACTTTGAAGATGAACCCGAGAAGGACTTTTTCGGCAACATAAAAAGGGACTTGAAGCCGGTGCATAAAAAGCCGATAGAAGCAAGTGCGGAGGAGTTGAAAGTGAACAATAGGTCGAGAAGCGCGAAGCTTAGAGTGGCAGAGAAGATATAATACAAATAGAACGCTGATAAACGCTGATTGTTATGATTGAAAAGGATTGATACAAACAGCGATAGAATATAAAAGATAAGCTCTGTGAACGCTGTGTTCTCAGTGCGAAATAAAAAAGGAAGTAGGAAGTGAGTGAAGAACAAAATATAAACGAAGCAGCAGCGCCAAAGGCCGGTAAGAAGGGCTTGGGTGGTTTGCTGGGCAGGTTTGACAGTGCCAGCGAAAGCGGCCTGAGCAAAATGCTGCTGAACCTTCCGTTTGTATTGTTCCTGGTGATGCTGGCGGTGCTGCACATAGCCAATAACCATGCAGCAGAAAACTATGCGCGCAACATAGTAAGTACCGAAAGGGAAGTGAAACAATTGCGCTGGCAATATATGACAACTACCAGCGGCTTGATGCTGAAAAGCAAGCAGAGCGAGGTAGCCAAGTTAGTGGACGCACAAGGGCTAAAGGAATTACGGATTCCGCCCTTCAAAATTGAAACAGAAAAGTAACATGCTATATCAGGTTGCCTCTCATCTCCCCCTAAAACCTGCGCCACACTCGCAGCAGATGAGCCGCCACCGAAATAGAGCATAAAACATAAATCCCACATTGGGTTCTTCTTCATTATTTAAGAGGGGCGTAGGGTGGGTTAAGTACTATGTCGAACAAGAAAAAGGAGATCCTCTTACGCGCTTATATAGGCTTCCTAGCAATATTTTTGCTAGGTATGGCTATTATCGGCCGTGCCTTTTTCATACAAACATCGCAAGGTGCTTACTATCGTAGTCTTGCTGATAGCTTGACCATATTCCCTAAAAAGATACAAGCTGAGCGTGGCAATATATACAGCGAAGATGGCCGCTTGCTAGCTACTACGCTGCCAATATTCGATATACGCATCGACTTTAAAACTACTTACGCGCACCCTGAAATATTCAAGGAGAATGTTGACTCGGTATCGTTGCTATTGGCTGAAATGTTCAAGGACAAAACAGCGAAGCAATACAAGACCGAACTACTGCGCGAGCGTAAGAAGAAGAGCCGCTACTACCTGCTAAAGCGCAACATAACTTACAACGAAATGATGGCCATGAAGAAGTGGCCGATGTTCCGTAGTGGTCCATATAAAAGCGGTATGATGGCTATAGAAAACGAAAGGCGCTTATTGCCTTTTGGTTTGCTAGCACAGCGTACTATAGGCTTTACCAATAAAGATGGCAAGGCTGTAGGTATAGAAGGTAAATACAACGAGCAATTACGTGGCGTACAGGGCCAGGTAATGGTACAGAAGATAGCAGGCGGTGTAACCGTGCCTATTGATAGCCGCGAGCAGATAGCGCCGCAGCCAGGCCGAGATATATACACTACGCTGGATATAGAACTGCAAGACGTAGCTGAAGATGCTTTGTATCGCGCACTGCAACACCACAATGCTGAACACGGCTGCGTGGTGCTAATGGAAGTGAAGACAGGCAAGATAAAGGCCATAGCTAACCTAGGTGCTACGAAGGATTCAAGCTACCGCGAGGGCTTTAACTATGCAGCGGGTGAGTGTACCGAGCCGGGCTCAACTTTTAAGTTGGCGACTATTGCTGCCTTAATGGAAGATGGTAGGGTAAATAACAATACGCTTGTAGAGATAGGCGAGGCAGGTGCAGCTAAATTCCACAATCTAACTATACGCGACCACGAAGCGCCAGAAACGCCACAGTTGACGGTAAAGCGTTCTATAGAAGTTTCATCGAACGTAGCTGTTGCGCGCTTGGCTTACGATAACTACTCCTCGGCACCAAGCAAGTTCTATCAACACTTGGTTGACTTCGGTTTTACCAAGCCTATCAATATGGAACTACCGGGTATGGGTAAGCCTGTATTGGCAGAGCCTAAAAAGTGGAGTGGTGTATCTACTGCATACTTGGCGCACGGCTATGAATTGCGCATAACCCCGCTACATACCCTGATGTTCTACAATGCTATTGCTAACGGTGGTGTAATGGTGCAGCCGCGCATAATAGAGAAAGTGAAGGAGTACAATACAACGGTTGATTCATCTGCCACAGTGGTGCTGAACGATAAGTTGTTGAGCAAAAGCACGGTGAAGCAGTTGCAAGAGATATTGTCTGCCGTGGTTGAGAACGGTACAGCTAAGAACTTGAAGACAGACTACCTGCGCGTAGCGGGTAAGACTGGTACAGCAGTAATAGCACAGGGCAACCAAGGCTATAAGAAGCGTGTATATCAAGCATCGTTCTGTGGTTACTTCCCTGCTGAAGACCCACAGTACTCAATGATAGTGGTTATCAATTCGCCTTCTACCAATGGTTACTATGGTAACGTAGTGGCAGGTGCCATATTTAAAGAGGTGGCTGATAAGGTGTATTCATTGAACATGAACATGCAGCCTGCATTGAACCAACAGCTAGCGGCTAACCACCAATTGCCTGTGCTAGCTAAAGGCGATGCGAACGATATAGAGAAGCTATACGCCTACCTAGGTGGTAAGCCTAACCACGTAGAAGGGGAATGGACAGAAGTGAGCAACACAGGCAGGAATGTGCGTCTGGAGCGCGATGACTACGATGCGGATATGGTACCAGATGTAACAGGTATGAGCATGAAAGATGCGGTGTATTTGTTGGAGACGTTGGGATTAAGAGT
>JAFDYM010000152.1 GCA_018267435.1 Bacteroidota bacterium
ATGTAGTATAGCCGCATTTGCCAATGGTGTAAACAAGGCGGCACTGCATAGGGCAGAGGTTTCTAACTTCAAAATAAACGTCAATTAAATACTTGAACGGAACTGTGTGGTAGCGAGGCAAGCTCGCTATTAACCTTGCGGTTAACCCCCGTGGCTGCTCTAGCTATTAAACAGGAACAGAAGCCAGCCGATAGAAGAACGCTAATGCTAAAATCGGCCTTTACAATGCAAAGATACTATGGCGGAAAGCCCATATGCAAATCGGGTTTCCCGCATGGGGGGCGGCGCCCCCTATGCGGGAAATTGCGCCCATTGTGTTTGAATGGTTTAGGCAGTGGATAGGGCAATAGCGCTGCAATAATTTTTTAGTATGCTGTTTTATGCCTATAGCCTGCATTAGGCTTATGTAAAATGTATTTATATTGTAAAAACTATGCAGGGTAACACTTACAGAGCAACAAAAATAGGCGCCATTTTTACAGGGGTATGCATAGCCTTGGCGTATACTTATCTGGTGCCCATATTTGTGGTATTGCCTGGTGTTATGTTTTACGAGGAGCTTGCTAAAGCACAGGCGCCTAGCCACCATTTGGGCAAGGTAACCATAGCGCTGCTAAGCCTTACCGTGTTGGTGTGCATAGCGCCTATGCTATATAGTGCGTGGCGCGTGGCGCGCAATACCTGCGCAATGCGCAAGGCCGAAATAGTAGCCTATATGGCGCTGCTCTGCTTCATTGTGCATCCGCTGGGCTTTTATGTGTATTGGTGGCTTAAGTACGGCTTCCATATGGATGGACAAATAATATTTGCCTCGGCAGATAGCTTCCCTTACAGCAGTTTGTTTTTTGTGGCATTCGGCTTTGTGCTAGATACGGTGGCCAACTATACCACGGCGAAGGCAAACACCTAAAAATTCTTTATGCGTATAAAGCCTACAGTATGTAGGCGCGTGGCAAGCAACAGTATGCTAAATGCGCTACAGTACGGCCCATAAAAAAGCAATATGGTTGCAAGCACAAACGTGAAGTTTTCATCAAACTACAGTTAAGCCAATAGCCGCTCGGCATTAAGTTTTTGGGTGTACGGATCAGCCTTAAGCTTTGTAAGCTAATTTGTTATATTTGGCATAGCAGTATCCTATTATTGCAATATACCAACCGCAAAACAAAGAACCACAATATGAAAAAACCAATTACCCTATTTAGTGCGCTTATGGTGGCCCTGGCAGCCATAGGGCAAGATGTAACGGTGGCGGGCCCCGGCTGCAACGGCGGTGCTACTACCGGCACTTGGCAAGTACCTTGTAACGTAACGGCTATTACCGTGCAGCTATACGGCGGCGGTGGCGGCGCAGGTGGCGGCGGTGGGGGTAGCGATGGCGGTGTATTCAATACACGTGGCGGCGGCGGTGGCGGTGGTGGCGCATATTCATCTATTACCCTTAGCGTAGCCCCTGGCGATGTGTTCAATTATACAGTAGGCGCAGGTGGCTGCGGCGGAGCCAATGGCAGCGATGGCGAGCGTGGCGACGATGGCACGGCAGGGACTGGCAGTACCTTTAGCGGTGGCAACGTAAGCCTAACTGCTGGCGGCGGTGCACGTGGCGGTAGCGGTTCGGGTTCGGAGAACGACCCGGGTACTGGTGGTGCAGGCGGGCAAGCCAGCGGTGGCACTACCAACGATGCAGGCGCAGCAGGCAGCAACGGTAGCGGCGGCAACGGCGGCCCGGGTGGCGCAGGTGCAGGTCCGCTAGGTGGTGCGGGTGGCCCAGCTACCAATAACCCTGGCAGCACCTATGGCGGTGGCGGCGCAGGCGGCGGCAATAGCGACGGCGGCCATGGCGCTACGGGTGGCTTGGTTATATTTTATACCGATAGCTTTAGCACACCGGTGGTTACCAGCACGGCAGCTACATGTAGTGCCCCTGGCAGTAGCAGCCTTAGCGGCTACAACCCTGCTCTTACTTATGTGTTCGACCCTAGTGGCCCAACTGTAGATACTACAGGTGCCATAAGCGGCCTAGTAACAGGCACTAGCTACACCGTGGCAGCTACCCTAGGCAGCTGCACCACGGCGGTAAGCGCAGCCTTTAGCAATGCGGCACAGCTAACCGCGCCAGAGGTACCTACATTGGCAACACTACCTGCTACTTGCAATGTCGACGGCAGCAATACCATAAGCAACTACAACGCGGCATATACTTATGCATTTATACCTACCGGCCCAACCGTGGGTGCAGGTGGCAGTATAAGCGGTATGACCGCCGGCACCAGCTACACCGTAGCCGCCAACAACGGCAACTGTGCCAGCACCGAAAGCAGCAGCTTTAGCAACGAAGCACAGCTTACAGGCAGCATATGCGATACTACTAGCGTAGGCATAGGCAACATAAGCACACAAGTACAGGTAAGCGTGTACCCTAACCCTACTACTAGCACTGCTACCATTAACCTTAGCAACCTTGACTGGAGCCGCGGCGATGCCACCCTGCTCATACACAACAACATAGGCCAAACCGTATACAGCACTAGCATAGCTAGCTATACCGCTACACACGGCCTAAACCTAAGCAGCTACCCAAGCGGCGTATACACCCTTAGCATAAAGCAAAGCGGCGCCCAAGTAGCCCAAGGCAGATTGGTGAAAGAATAAGCTACTACCATACTTATAACAAAGAGAGGCATAAGCGTAATAGCGTATGCCTCTCTTTTTGTTTAGTGCAACAATATATGGCGCGGTACTGTAGCGCCCAGCGCGTACTGTTCGTTCCTTCGGGCGTACAGCCTGTAGACATTATACGCTGATGCTATAAAACAAAACACGGATGAAACAGATAGTACTGTCGCATCCGTGTTCAGATTGTATTTTGTACTGCTATTAAGGCTTGAAAAGCGACTGCATTTTAGTAGCTACACTCATATCGCCTTTCACTTTTATTTTGCCGCTCATAAAGGCCATCATAGGGTTAACGTTGCCAGTGGCAAGACCTATGAAAGTCTCCTGATCCATACTTACGGTAGTATCGGTTTCTTTGTCCTCGGTGCTTACCAGGTTGCTATCGCCGCTGCCGTCTATCACTATCTTGTTATCGCCGAAGTCAAGCTTTAGGGTTTTGCCTAGTGGAGAAGCCTTTGCAGCGCTGGCCTTTAGGCCTTCCAATATCTGTTCAAATGCCATTGTGTTTGTTGTTTAATGTTGAGTAATTGAGGTAAAGATAAAAAGCTTGCTGAAAAGTTCTCCCGCAGATCTCGCAGAAACCCGCAGACGAAAAACGAATGAATAATAACCTAGTACTTGGGTGTAGGGGAGTATATACCCTTAGCATTGTCGACCACCCCCTGCCCCCTCCTATAAACAGGAGGGGGTTATAAGAGTTTGCAATGCCTACTTACGCAGTATCTTCTCCATGGCTTTGCCTTTGGCAAGTTCGTCTATCAGCTTATCCAGATGTAAGCTCCCCTGAAAATTGAGCCAGTTAAAAGTTGAAAAAGGACAAATTTTTCACAACTTTAAAAAGCTCAATTATGAAAAAGTCAAACTTCACAGAAACCCAGATTATC
>JAFDYM010000153.1 GCA_018267435.1 Bacteroidota bacterium
CAGGTAGGTTAGCTGTTACCAGTACTACACACACTCTAAATCCAAATATGGCACAAACCATTACTGTGCCTGCTGGTCAAACGGCCGAAGTATACGTTTCCGTTACCATAAGCGCACGAAATACCGCTACTACATCGGGTGCTTACAGCAATGTAGATATAGTGTTGTATGCCGATGGCAACTTCTTCCCTATTGGTGGATGGACCCGCACATCGGTAGTAAACGGCAGTGCCAATAACTCCTTCGGCACCATAGCCACTAATGGCATGATTGTTTTAGGTCCTGGCAACCATACTATCGACTGCCGTTCTGCACGCACAGCAGGAACAACTTCGGTTGATATAGGAGGTAATGGATCAACCGATGCTACAGCAGGTGTAATGAATTTAATTGTAAATTATAGATAGGTAAAACATGAGGGTTATGGTAATGTTGATTGTTGCGGTTGCAGCATTGTTTTTCTTGGGCAGCCAGGGTTCCGACTCTGCAGCGCGTACTGGCGTAGGTGCACCTAAGCCGGTACTTACAGTAAACACATCTAATGGTACCGCTATTACTAATGCCCGCGAAAATTTTGACCCTAATGCTAAACAAAGGCAGCCATTAGCTACTGACACGGTAGGCGCAATACCGGCTACACGTAATCCCAAATAAGCTTCTTTTTCCCTGACAGCTACGAAAGGAAATTCTTTACTGCGGTAAAGGTTTCCTTTTTCTTTTCGTACAGGCTCATGTGCTTGCACTCACCGAAAATATATACGTGGCTAACACTCGGTAGCGGAGCTTGTTTCAGCTGTGCATCTAGCGGTGCGGCAGTATCGTCTTTACCTCCAAGTAGTAACACTGGCACTTTGCTGTTTTTAAGTACCGCGCTCTTGTCCTCGCGGTTCATCATAGCTGCTGTGGCAGCAGTTACTGCCTCGGGTGTGTACTTTTCTGCTTTGGCTATCATAGCGTTTACTACTTTCTTGTTCTGCTTTAGGTAAGCCTCGTTAAACAGATTAGGATATAGCTCTTTTACAAAAGGCTTGGTGCCATGTTTCTTTATAAAGTCGATGCTCTTTTTGCGGTTGGCCTTCTTCTCCGCATTATCGGCATAGCACTGCGAATTTATTAAGCCAAAGCCAGTAAGCATATCGCTGTGCTTTTCGGCAAAGGCTAGGGTAATGTAGCCGCCCATGCTATGGCCTAGCATTACGCAGGTTTTTACTTTTTCTGCTTTAAGCATTTCGTACACCTGTTCGGCGTACCACTCCATACTTAGCTCGGCAGTAGTTAGAGGGCTCTTGCCAAAACCCGGTAGGTCGGGCACAAGCACTTTGTGCGTTTTGCTAAGGCTGCGCACTAGGGGTGCCCACATGCTGCCTTCCTCAATAAAGCCGTGTAATAATACCACCGCCTTGCCGCGGCCTGTTACT
Organism: Bacteroidota bacterium; assembly: GCA_018267435.1. GTDB lineage: Bacteria > Bacteroidota > Bacteroidia > Chitinophagales > LD1 > Bog-950. Next base: position 1,419 of record JAFDYM010000153.1, read on the forward strand.
TTGTAATGCATGGGCGTAAATGTATGTATCTTTAGTTAAACAAAATGTAAGGTGCAGCTGTTATATCCGTCTGATAATTAAATAAAAAACCATGCGCAATAAAGCATCAATACCGATATTAGTAGCGGCGCTGTTTATGAGCCTTACATCGTGTGGGCAAAAAAGCAGCAGCGCTAAAACCGAACCCACTAAAACCAAAAAGGAGACAAAAAACAATATGAGCACTGGCAAACTAGATACTATCACCTTCGGCGGCGGCTGTTTTTGGTGTACCGAAGCCATTTTTCAACGCTTGAAAGGCGTAACCAAAGTAGAAAGCGGCTATAGCGGCGGCAGAAACAAGAATCCTACCTACAAAGAAGTATGTAGCGGCCTTACCGGCCATGCCGAGGTAATACAAGTAACCTACGACACTAGCGAAATAAGCTTGGCTGAAATACTGGAGGTGTTCTTTAAAACGCACGACCCCACCACGCTTAACAAGCAAGGTGCCGATGCGGGTACACAGTACCGTTCGGTTATTTTTTACCGCAACGAGGAACAAAAAAAAGTAGCGGAAGACATTAAGCAGGGGCTAGATAAATCGGGCGCCTTCGATAAGCCGATAGTAACCGAAATAAGTGCCTACGATATGTTCTGGAAGGCAGAAGACTACCACCAAGACTACTACAACCAGAACAAGAACAGCAACTCGTACTGTGCCTATGTTATAGTACCGAAGATTGAAAAATTTGAGCAGTACTTTAAAGACAAGATAAAGAAACAATAGGCTTGTGGGGGTCTATTTCCAGCGCCTTTTCTACATGGTAGAAGAGGCGCTTTTTTTTATGCGTAGGGTGTTGAACACAGATGAATACAAATGATGAAACATGGAGGATAGCCGAGAACATAGAGAATACAAGAAATGTTTTGGCGCGGTACTACTGTCCTTAGCTTGTACTGTTGGTTGCCACGCGCGCACGTACTGTAGGCATTTTATGCCTAGAAAGATAATTGCCGTCTGCTTTAGCTGACGGTTAAGAATAAAATTTAATATTTGGACTTTAGTCCAACAAGGTTTGGCTAAAGCCAGTACATAGTTGCTAGTAATCCGTTGACTAAAGTGGTAACTATATACAAGTTCGACCACGTGATTTTCAACATTCGTCCGTTTAGACGGAAGGCTTTTTATAATTCCAATGTTTAGGAATTTCAATTTCATCTACTTTTTCATCTAACATAGCTTTTCTAAATTTTAATTCATTATAGAAAAGATATATCGCTTTTCCGTTGCTTGAATATTTAGCTAAATCATGCGACTTCCTATGTGGTGGGAAGTAAACTCTAATCCTTTTGTTTGGGTATGCATTTGTAATAAAGTCAAGTGGTGGAACTAAATCGCTGTCTGCCGATATAAGAACAAATATGTCTGTTTTGTCTTGTGCGCTATCAGCCATTAAATGAACAGATATATTTACATCAGTTCGTTTTTCCTCTGCCAAGTTAAATGACCCCTTGCATGCATTACAAGTTATAGGTTTAGTGTAGTATTTACCGTTTATAAACTCGATTCTTGCGCCGTTGATAAATTTGTTAGCCCTAAACAATGCACTTTGGCGTTGCGCTTTGTCTGTTTTAAGTGGTACAGCAGTAAAGTATTTTACTGAAACAAGCTCCTCGTCTTGACCTAAAAACTGTTCTGCGAATTTCACTAAATCTAACCAATAGTATCTCCTCCACATCGCATTATTTCGCGCTGCGTCCTTTAACCCATTATAAAAGTTAAAGCCATCTATGTAAAATGTAACCCTTTTTTTCGGCATAAAAAAAGCTGCCAGTATGTCGGCAGCCAAGTCCTATCCTATTCGGATAGGCGACGTTTTATACTGCAATTATAAGCAGCTAAAATATTTGTGCAAGCATTTTTACTATATATAAATATCAACAAGAAATATGTTGATTGCTAATTTATATAGCAAATATACGGAGAATATTGATTTTAGGTACATCATTTCAGCTTTTTAACTACACCAAAAAAACAAAGGGAGATATTTGTCAAAACTCATCTATCAATCTTAGGCATCTTCTTAGGCTTAGGATTACCGCTAACAGATGCCTTTATAACATCTTCCCATGAGCCGTTAATGATTAACGGTTTTTCTTTTTTAGCCGACTTTTTAGCGGCTGCCTTTTTCTTAGTTGCCATAGTGCGAATTTATAATAATTGCTTGGCATCTACACCAAGCACGGCGGCTATCTTCATAAGCGTAACCACATTACAGGCATTACGCCCTGTTTCAATAAAGGACAGCCCCGACCTATCCATTGGGATAGCGTCCGCAAGCTGTTCCTGTGTCATATTTAAAGCCTTTCTAGCTTTGGTTATCCTTTCGCCTATTGCCTCGATATAGGCTTGTTCAGTCTTGTTGTACTTATACATTATTCAGCTATTAAGTCTTGATACTTCAAACGTCCTTCACAGTTAGTTACCGCTAGTTCAAACTTTTCATCCTGTGCGTTTTCACGGTTGTTATACCTAAAGCTAGCTTCGTTGCAATACCTGCTAAGGTGCTTAGGGCTAACGCTGTGGTGTATGCCGTCTATCTGCTTTTTAAGTATGTTCCAAAAGCCCTCGATTGTATTGGTGTGTATCTGCTTGTTTTCTTTGTTTACATACTCTTTACGCCTGTGGTTAACACGTTGGTGGTTATAGTTTTTGCCAACGTTTGTATAAGCATGGCTTTCGTCTGTTACCATATTGCTGTTAAGTTCTACGGTTTCAGAAATAAACGTGTCTATCTGTTCTTTGGTAACTTGTGGTATTACTTTAGTAGTAACTACACCGCCGCGCTGTACCGCGCCTATTACCATAGTTTTTGAGCCTATGCCTTTCTTTTTGTGTTCGTGTCTGTTCTTATCAGAACCACCCACAAACGTTTCGTCTATCTCAACCGTACCATTAAGTAACACAGGTGCTTTAACGGTAAGCATTTCGCGTATGCGCTGCGTTAAGAACCAAGCAGTCTTTTGGGTAACATCTAACATTTCAGCTAACTGCAAAGAAGATATGCCCTTACTGTGTGTAGTCAATATGTATGTAGCCAAGTACCACTTTGTTAAAGGCACTTTACTGTTCTCGTATATAGTGCCAACGGTAACGCTGAATTTCTTACGGCAAACCTTTTCACGGCACTTAAACACACGGTTGTTATTGGCAAAGCGTACAACGTTTATAGATGCGCAAAATGGGCAGCACGGAGTACCGTTCCACCTAGACTGCTCCAAGTGTTCACGGCAGATTTCGTCTGTGCTGAAATGCTTTGCGAATTGTAGTATGCTCTTAAATGTTTTCATTTGTCTTACTTTGTCTTACTTTACGGGTAAAAAAATATTACTTCTTATCGGTTGCCTTTTTCAGAAGTAGCTCAATCATATTACTAAGGGTGCGCTGTTCTTTCTCTGCCATTGCTTGCAGTTTCTCTTTAAGCTCAACCGTAGTACGAAAAGTGATTGTTGTTTCTTTCTCTTTCACGGAACAAATATACAACGTTTTACTTTGTCTTACAAATATTTGTTGTTAATTTTTCATCCTATTAGACCTGCGACACGAAGTTTATCCTTTGAATTGTTACAATAATAATGCTCCCCCTGCCCATTCAATAATGTTGCTTTGCCGCCAAATTTCTTATCCTGCTTGTGCCCAACATCCGTAGAAAGTGGGTGTAAATATCCATTACATACCTTACACCTAGGTGTTCCGTTTAATTGCTCTTTGGTTACGACCGCAGCTCTTACGCCTTTTGTAAATTTATTTTCTTTTGGTAGGTCATAATCATCTTCTCCAGTATGAAGAGTGCTATGTTGACTTTGTAATACCAATATTATTTCATCGTCTGTTTTACCCTCATTTATACTCCTTATAAGTGTAATAAAAAACCCTTTAATATGTTTTAAAGAACGCTTCTTACTCCCATACTTTCTAACCAACTGAGATAGGAATATTTTGTTTTCAATAAGAAAATCTTCCAAACGAGCCCTAGCGAGTGTAAAGTCTACCAAAAATTGTTCATTACTATCCTCCTCACAAAAAAGTTCTAATACTGCTAAAAATGAGCTAGCAATAAATTTCCCTGCGGTATTATAAAAATATATGCTTGGAAACAATCCCAAAGAGCCAGGCTTTTCTGAGAACATTTTATTAAGCAGCTTATATGTAAATTGTAATAAAATCCTTGTATCAGTTCCGTCCTTATCATCTTCATTATTAAATTTACTCCCTGTTTTTGCCTTAATAATTCCTATCATTTCATATATCATTGGCATTGCGGCAGGCGGATATCCAGCCAATGGGTGTTGATATATAGACTTATAGTCTTCATTATATGGAGGTTCAAATAGAGTACTATGAATTGAAGTTGCTAATGTTTTTATTTTTTCCTGATTGCTTATCGTAAAAGATTGCCAATAAGGCTTACCAGCTGTCCCCTTCATAATTATCCTAGTTGCTAGAGATGTTGGCTTTCTCCTATTCATGCACAACTCCTTTTCTGGAGCGGACAATACAACCCCCTGCTGGTTTATTTTAAAAAATGAATCCTGAGCTTTTTCAGCAGTTCCCTTAATCCATTGCACATCAAAACCTCCAAACCTTAATCCATTTGCCTTATTTGATAAAGATAGGTTGTTCATTATTTCATTGAAAGACCCTCCAATTTCCTTATTGACAAAATCTTCTGTATCATCTGCCAAAAGCTCTTGTGTCTTAGATATTTTTGTTTTGCCATAAAGGTTTCTAGAAATATCCCCAGCACCATAATCACCATTTATAAATGCTATCATTGCACTTATTCTGTGAGCTCCATCTATAACAAAAATATCTTTAGTAATAGGGCTTTGCCAAAGAATAACGGCAGGAATAAAAGACCCATTTATAAAACTGTCTATTATGTCCACAATCCTTCTTTTATCCCATGCGCTCGTTTCTCTCTGAAAATCTGGCTTTTTGAGATATTCTATAATGCAGTCGTAATTACCTTCTGTGTTTCTAAGGTGAATCATTTTTAATTTATCAAATGACTGTGTAATGCCTTCATGAGAAATGCTAGATTCAAAGTCCTGCCTAGCTATAAGCGCATCCAAATTTACCTTTGACATAGGGTGTGGTTTTTTTGCAATATAAGCCGCCCTATTTGATTTTTCAACATTTGTTTTCATTGTCCTCCTTTGATTTTAGAGGCAACTATTGGTGTCGGACGAATTGCTCTTATTTGAGCGTGGTCTAACACGTATATAGTTACCACTAAAGTCAACGGCAATAAATAATGCCTTTGAGTGTAAGTCAACAGTATGCACGCACGTTGTGCGAAGCAGTAAGAGAAGAGCACAGCAGCACCGCGCCAAATATTCCTCAATCATCTAATTCCCTTACTTTTCTTAATTCCCTCATTTTTCTAGCGGTGTTTTGTATTTTCACCCCATGCCATTTATTAAACGCACATTGCCCATACTGCTCGGTATCTTTTTGCTATCGGTGGCGGTGCGTATTCCGCAACTAGGCAGGCCCTTGAGCAACCACCACGAGTTTTGCACGGCGGTGGCGCTGCGCGTAATGCAGATATGGTACGATAACGGCATAGAAAAGTACAACTACAACCCCGTTATGACTTACAATAACGAGGCCGATAAATACATTAACAACCACGCTAACCAAAGTGGCAAAATGATAGATGCCGAGGGTAACTATTACTATGTATCGCACCCGCCGTTTGCCTACTATTTGCCCTATGCCATATTTAAGGTGCTGCACATACGGCCCGATGTACTGCCGCTGCAAATCATCAACCTATTCTTCCACTTTATAAGTGGCTTGTTTGTGTATTTTACGGTGTGCCTGCTCAGCTTTAATAGGGCGCGCAGCTTGCCATATAGGTCGGCACTGGTGGCGTATAGCATATACCTCTTCATGCCCGCCACGTTGTGGTTTCAAGGCAATGTGTACATGAGCGATATGCTGGTGCATACCTTCTTTGTGATAGGCGTGTACACGGCGCTGAAGATGATTATCCGCCAAAAGTTCTACTCGCCCAAGTACATCTTCTTCTACGTATTGGTGTTGGCATTAATGATATATACCTCATGGCTGGGCGTGTTCTTTGCCTTTGGCGTGTTAGTGTATTCGCTGCTGCACGTGCGTAGCATACCCGGCTTTAAGGTATTGATATGGAGTACCATCATAGTTACGCTGATAATGCTACGTATCATAACGTATCAATATGCTCAGATAGCTGGACCACAGGCGTACCTAGAGGAGATGCTAGGCCGCTATGTAGAGCGTGGCAGCTTGGCAGAAACCGAACATGGCTTGTTCCACTTCTTGTTCGACTACTTGTGGCTTATAAAGACACTTATCTACAATTACGTTATCAATTACATACTGGTGTATGTAGCTATACTGCTATTTGTGTACTTGGTAATGAGCCGTAAAAAGATGCAGATAGTGTTTAGCGAAAACGGTTACCGCTTTATATGGCTAAGCGTAATGCCAGTGCTGCTATTGCACTTCTTCTTTTTAAACTATTCGGTGCACGACTTTACTACCCTATACGGCTCGTTATTCTTTAGTGTACTGCTAGGTATATTGTACGATAAGGTAAAGAAAAGTGGTACTGTGCCCTTACGCACTATGCGTATAGGTACCTTTGCTTTGATAGCATTATTGGTAGTGCAGTATGAGGTGATGAATACCACTGTTGTTTTAGGAATATCAAGAGAACATTGGGGGCAGAAGGAGGTGGGAGAAAAGATAAGTACGCTACCAAAGGATGCGGTAATATTTACTTCGAGTACAGATGTTGACCCACAAATGATATGGTATGCAGAACGTAATGTAAGGTATGCCGAGAATAAAGACTCTGCTTATGTATTTCTTAAAGCAACACACAGGCAAAAAGGAGTTTCGGTTGCTCTGATTAATAAATTCAATACTGCTAATATGGTTGTTTTAGATAAGTTCAGCGTAGAAGGAGGGACTGATCACCTCTCACCCGACACCATTGCCCGCTAATTACAGTTTCCTACTTATCGTATATTCTATCAACTGCTCTATAGAGGTACGCGCCTCCGATGCTGGGAAAGTGTGCAGTATTTTCAGTGCTTCATCGCGATATTCCAACATGCGCTTAGTGGCATAGTCCATACCGCCGTTGCTGCGGACGGTTTGTATTACCCACTGCACTTTTTCCATATTCTGGTTATCGTTCTTAATTACGTTGATGATTTGCTTACGGGTGCTGCTGTCTACTTTGTTCAAAGTATATATCAGCGGCAAAGTCATTTTACG
>JAFDYM010000154.1 GCA_018267435.1 Bacteroidota bacterium
AAATAAGCCGCTAAAACGCCTATAAATACATGGTAATTCTTATTTTAGCCCCTGCCCTAAACCGGGCCAATAGATAAACACTAACCTAATGTTGAAGAAACTAACGCCTCATTTGGTGGCCATAGCCACTTTTGCGCTGTTAACCATAGCTTATTTTTTGCCATACTACCAAGGCCAAACCCTACAACAGGGCGACGTAACCCAATGGGAAGGTATGGGTAAAGAAATAACCGACTGGAACGAAAAACACCCAGATGACCCCGCGCTATGGACCAACGGTATGTTTGGCGGTATGCCAGCCTACCAAATAGCCATGAATTACCCTGGTAACTTCGTAACCAAAATAGTACGCGGTCTAGGCGTTATCTTCCCCGATGCTTCGGTGCTAGTTTTTATGGGTTTTGTCGGCTTCTACATTATGCTACTGTGTTTTGGAGTCAGCCCTTGGCTTAGTTTGGCCGGTGCCATTGCCTATGGGCTCTCGTCCTTCATATTTATATCGGTAGAGGCAGGGCATAACACTAAGGTACAGGCCATGAGTTTGATTGCCCCTGCCATAGGCGGTGTGGTGCTGGCATACCGTAAAAATATATTGGTAGGTGGTGCCGTTACAGCCCTTTCATTAGCTATGGCTATAGATGCCAACCACTTGCAGGTAGTGTATTACACACTATTAGTGTTAGGCATACTTGGCTTATACTATTTCATTACTTCTATTTTAGAAAAACGCTTAGTACACTTTGCCAAGGCTAGCGCTATACTGGTATTGGCAGGTATACTTGCATTGGGCCCTAACGTAACCAACCTATGGAGCACACAGGAGTATGCTAAAGAAACTATCCGCGGTGGCTCATCGGAACTAACAGCGAAGAAAGAAGCTACCAAAGGTGGCGGTTTAGATTTTGAATATGCTACGCGTTGGAGCTATGGCCTAGGCGATGGCGAAATGCTTTCGCTATTGATACCTGATATAAAAGGCGGCGGCAGCGGCAGCGATGTAGGCGAAAACTCAAACTTCGGCAAGGCATTGGCAGCGCGCGGCGCACCTACAAGTTACACTAAACAAGCACCTACGTATTGGGGCAACCAGCCATTTACATCGGGCCCGGTATACTTTGGCGCAGCTATAGTTTTCTTATTCATATTTGGTCTACTTGCTGTTCGTTCTAATGTAAAATGGGCGCTATTAGCACTTACCATCTTCTCAATACTATTAGCTGCGGGCCATAACACACCGTTCTTTGGTTGGTTATTCAACTTGTTGCCTATGTTCAACAAGTTCCGTACGCCTGCCATGGCATTGGTAATAGCTGAAGTAGCTATGCCGCTATTGGCATTACTAGCCTTAAACGAGGTGCTGAACGAGGAGAACTACAACAAAGATGAAATACTGAAGAAATTGAAAATAGCTGGTGGAGTAACAGCAGGCATAGTGCTATTGTTTGGTGTATTGCTTAGCTACACTTACAGCTATGTAGCAGCAGGCGATGCTGAAATGATGCAGCGCGGTTTCGACCAACAACTGATTGACGCTATAAAACTTGACCGCGCTAGCATGTTGCGTACCGATGCATTCCGTTCGCTATTCTTTATAGCTGTAGCATTTGGTTTGGTATGGGCATTTGTACAGCAAAAACTTACTAAAACCGTAGTGCTAACCTCGTTCGCTTTTGTATTTTTAATAGATAACTGGACGGTGGCTAAACGTTATTTGAATAGCGATAACTTTGCCGAGAAAACAGAAAGCAAGCACCAACCAAGCCAAGCTGATTTGGATATACTACGCGACACCGACCCTAACTACCGCGTATACAATGTAGCTACCAATAGCTTTAACGATGCTATGACATCGTACTACCACAAATCGGTAGGTGGTTACCATGCTGCTAAGTTAATACGCTATCAAGACCTGATAGAAAACCAGATAAGCAAAGGCAACATGGGTGTGTTGAATATGCTTAACACAAAGTACTTTATAGTACCTAACCAACAGCAGCAAGGTGCCGGCCCTATGGCACAGCGCAACCCTGGCGCACTGGGCAATGCATGGTTTGTAAATAACATACAGTGGGCAGAAAATGCCGATGCAGAAATGAAGGCGCTAGATAACTTCGACCCTAAGCAAACTGCCGTGGTAGATGTGCGCTACAAGGAAGTAGTAGGCAATGTACAACCAGGCGGCGATAGCACTGCTACCATACACTTGGTAAACTACTCGCCTAACAAGCTTGACTATGAGTATACTGCTTCGGCACCTGGTGTAGCTGTGTTCAGCGAGATATATTACAATGAAGAAAAAGGCTGGAATGCTTACCTAGATGGTCAGCATGTTAAGCACTTCCGTGCCAACTATGTACTGCGCGGTATGGCATTGCCTGCTGGTAAGCATAAGGTAGAATTCAAATTTGAACCTAAGAGCATAGTAACAGGCAACAAAATTGCCTATGCAGGCTCTTCTTTACTGTTCCTATTTGCCTTTGGCATATTGGGCTTTGCAGGTTTTAAAAAGTATAAAGAAATAGAAGCTGAGCCTGCGGTGGTAAAAACTACTGCCAAGCCTATAGCTAAAAAGAAATAAGTAAAAGCGCGCAAGCGCACATGTAGTAATGTTAACACTGGGAATACACGACGGACACAACGCTTCCATTTGCTTAATGCGCGATGGCAAGATTGAGTATGTAATACAAGAAGAGCGCCCAACGGCTGAAAAAAATAGGCACGACTTTCCTTTCGCTGCCATAAAGCTGATGTTTGAAAAAACAGGCTTGAAGCCAAGCGATATTAATGAAATAGGTATGAATGGCCATACCATAGGCAAGCCAAGAGATAGGAAAGGAATACTGGATCAGTATCGTGGCTTTATGAAGCCTGCCACCCTACTTTCAATAAAGAAGAACCTACAGCAAATACCATTTATCTATAACCAGTATGTAGCTAAAAACCAGGCTATGCGTTTCGGCAATTTAGCCAAGGCTGGGTTCACTGATAAAAGTAAAGTGAAATTTGTTGAGCACCATCTTACCCATGCATCTAGCGCCTACTATGGCAATGGCAACTTTACCGATGATGTACTGGTGCTAACCAACGATGGTAGCGGCGATGGCCTATGCGCCACTGTAAGCATAGGCAGCAAGGGCGAACTAAAGCGTATAGCCGAGGTGAAGGAAAACCACTCAGTGGCATCGCTGTATGCTTTCTATACTTTCTTGAACGGTATGGTGCCGCTTGAGCATGAATACAAAATGATGGGCATGGCCCCTTATGCAGGTAAGAGCGGTTCGAAGAAGATAGCGGATGAGTTCCGTGCCATGTTCCGCTTTACTGGTGATGGCACTACGTGGGAATTTACCAAAGGCAAGTCGATAAGTGATGCAGCAAACTTCTTGTACGAGTTCATGTTCCTTAAGCGTTTCGACTACCTAATGGGTGGCTTGCAAATGTTTACCGAAGATTTTTTAGTAGACTGGATACGCGCTTGCATAAAGAAAACAGGCATTAAGAAGATAGCATTAGCGGGTGGTATATTCATGAACGTGAAGGCCAACAAGCGCATCATGGAAATGCCTGAGGTAGAAGAGATATTCATATTTCCATCGTGCGGAGACGAGTCGAACCCGATAGGCTTGTGCTGGCACCTACAGCACCAGCAATATTTGAAAAACTTTGAGCTAACCAATATTTACTGGGGTATAGAATATAGCAACGAGCAGGTGAAAGCTTCGTTCGATAAGTACCAATTTAAACAGCAATACAAAATAACTTACTACGACGATATTGAGCAGAAAGCAGCCGAGCTGCTGAATGCGAACAACGTAGTGGGCCGTTTCCGCGGGCGCGAAGAGTTTGGAGCACGCAGCCTTGGCAACCGCGCATTAGTGGCTAACCCTGCTACCAGCGAGGTGATAAAGGAAATAAATGAGATGATAAAGAGCCGCGACTTTTGGATGCCTTTCGCATGCTCTGTATTAGATGAGTACTACGATAAGTATGTGATAGACTATGGCAAAAACAAGCCATACTACATGATACTTACATACGACACCAAGCCCGCAGCACAGGAGATAAAAGCAGGCGTACACCCATATGATGGTACAGTGCGCCCACAGCTAGTTACTACCAAGCACAACGCGCGCTACCACGATATGATAAAGAAGTTCAGCCAGCTAAGCGGCATAGGTGGTGTATTGAATACATCGCTTAACCTGCACGGCTTGCCATTGGTACACTCGCCCGAAGATGCTTTCTACCTAATGGAAAACAGCAGCTTGAAATACTTGGCTATAGAGAATTACTTGGTTGAAAAAACAGCATGAAACGCGTACTCATCATAGTGTATTACTGGCCGCCTACGGGTGGTAGTGGTGTACAGCGTTGGGTAAAGTTTGCCAAGCACCTGCGCAGCTTTGGTTGGGAGCCTGTAATATTTACCCCCGATAAACCTTTTGTAACAGAGAGAGATGAATCGCTGCTGAAAGATATACCTAGCGACATAGAAGTGATAAGGCACCCAGTGTTTGAAATAAGCAAATACTTTGGTGGTGCGCCTACTGCACCTACCAGCAGCGCACAGGCCAAGCCTTCGTTGTTTTCTAAAATAAAAAAAACCGTAGGCAACTATGTGCGCGGCAACTACTTTATACCCGACCCTCGCATACTGTGGTTAAGGCCATCTGTAAAGTTTCTTACCAAGTATCTAAAACAGAACCCTGTCGATGCTATAGTATCATCAGGTCCGCCCCATAGCTTGCACTTAATAGCCAAGCAGCTGAAAGAGAAAACAGGCACACCTTGGGTGGCCGATTTCCGCGACCCATGGTTGGAGATATTGAACTTTCACGGCTTTAGCACCTCGCCTAGCGTAATAGCTAAGCATACAGCATTATTCAAAGGTGTAATAAACACCGCAGATGCCACTATAGCTGCGCACCCTAGCGTACAGGAAAGCTTTCAGCTACAAACCAAACAGCCCGTACACCTTATTACCAACGGCTATGACATAGCCGACATACAGGCCGCTATACCCGCGCAAGTAGAGAATAGCAAGTTTAATATGGTATTTGTAGGTATCTTTTATGGCATATTGAACTCAAGCTTGTTTTGGGAAGCAATACAAGAGTTACTAAAAGAAAATACAGCATTTAGCAAACAGCTAACAATAACTTTTGTAGGCAAAGCCCAGCAGCAGGTAATGGATGATTTGCAAAAGTACGAGCTACTACCCTACTGCGAGTTTACGGGTTACGTAAACCACAACATAGCTGTAGGCTACGAAAAAGCCGCCGATGTACTATTACTATTCACGCCTTCAAAGCCTGAATTTAAATATGTAATACCAGGTAAGGTGTTTGAATATATGGCAGTAAATAAACCTGTATTGTGTGTAGCTGAAGGAGATAATGATTCTGCGCAAATAATAAAGCAGGCAAACGCAGGCGCCATAGTTAGCCCTAAAGATAAAGCTGGCATAAAAGCAGCTATATTAAAGCTATATCAAGCACATCAGTCTGGTACCGTTACATCCGTATCATCAGGCTACGAAAAGTATGAGCGTAAAGCTCAGACAGAAGTATTGGCCAACATACTTAATCAGCTTAATAAATAGGCTTATATTTCAAGCATGTATAAAGCAGCGGCAAGGTGGCTAATAGCGCTATTGGTGGTACTAACCATGGGTAAGCTGCATGCCCAAGTGGCCTACCAAAACTTTACTGCCAACTCGGGCCTACCTAGCAACGAAGTATACTGTGCCTTTCAAGATAAAGAAGGTTATATGTGGTTTGGCACCGACCACGGCATAGCTAAATACAATGGCTATGAATTTACCACCTACACTACTACCGATGGCTTAACCGATAACACCGTATTTCAGATACAGCAAGATGACAAAGGTAGGCTTTGGTTTTTAACCCTCAATGGAGGTATTTGCTACTATGACAAGATAGGGTTTAAGCCACACCCCATGAATGATAGCATAACCGCTATTTGTAGAGGGCAGATGCCTACCGCATGGCACATAGGCTCGAACTTTAAACTGTGGCTAGGCAATATTGATGAAGGCTTCTATAAAATTGATAGCAGTAAAGTTTACAAATATGGAATAACACCACGCCCTAAAAGGGGCACGCCATATGTATGGCTGGTAAACTTAAAAGATGGTAGCTTTGTTTACTCCATGTTCGTACTTTCTACGTTCTCTGAGTTTAGCGATGAAGACGTACAGAGCGTTGTACCCTATAAGCTAGATTGGAAGTACATCACATTCTCTAGAAATAATTTTCAGCTTATAAAGTTAAGCAACAACATGTTGCTAATGGGTATAGTACAACGAGCTGCAGTTTTCGACTCATCGGGCATCAAATCTGAATATCAATTTAATGGCGATTCGCGTTTGATACAACTTAAAAAACTACTGAATGGAGAGATATGGATGACAGGTACAAATTCACCTGCATACCGCTTAAAAAACAGTTTCCCCAAGCTTGAGTTAGCCGATTCATTGACAGAGTTTACTGCTATGTCGGACGTACAATGCAATAAGGAGGGCTTGTATTTCTTTACAAGTATAAGCAAGGGTATATACACTGTTCCACAAATTAAAATAAGAGCATATACCTACTCTACTGTTCTTCAAAAGAACAAACTGAACTATCTTAAAACTAACGCGTCAAAACTATTTATTCCTTATAGAGGTTTAAATATGGTAGTGATAGATAGTTCTATGAACGGATATGATTTAAGAACCTATCAAGAAGCTGGAAATGTATCGGGAATAACATTCAATGATAAAAACGCCCCCATTAGTAATCAAGATTATCTATTTAGGCTAGATACATCTACGCCTTATCCTGAGTTTTACTTTGCAAAAGTATTGCACATAACAGGCGATACTTTCTTAGCCGGTGGTACTGGTGGTTTTGGTTTATTTAAGGGCAACCAAATGTACTATAGCTCGCGCAAATACGGATTTACAAACCGCATTACAGATTTGGCACCCAAGGGCAATGGTAGCTACATAATTGCAACTATTAATGGCTTGTATTATTTCGATACTAAGAGCGGAAAAAATACTATAAGGACGGACACACTGCTTGCCAATGTGCGCATAACGGGTTGTACAGCATACAACGAAAAGTTATATGCTATAGCCACACGCGGCAACGGCATATATGTGTACTATAACAACAATCCCTTTATAGTAAACGAAGCATTGGGTTTGGCCAATAACCTTACTGAGAGTGCTATATTTCAAAACGATTCAACGCTGTGGGTGGCTAGCTATTCGGGTATTTCCAGGGTAAATATCAAGCGGAACGGAGAATCTTTGAGCTTTAGCGTTAAAAGCTACGATGTAGAGGACGGCTTATGTAGCAACCAAGTAAATATGATTGAAGTGTTCAACAACAAACTATGGCTTGCTACCAATGAAGGACTTTGCTACTTCGACCCGAGCATACTTAAAAGTACTGCCGAAACCTTACCTATATATATAACATCAACCAGCGTAAACGGAGAAACTTTTGGCAGCAGCTTAAATTCTCTTTCTTTTTCGCAAAACAATATATCGATTAACTATAATGCCTTATACTATAACGACAGGGCAAAAGTAAGGTATAAGGTGCGCTTAAAGGGTAAGGAGGAGTGGCGCTATACCTATGAAAATTTTGTTCAATACTTCTCGCTACCACCTGGCGAATATGAATTTGAGGTGGCTGCTGAAGATAAGTATGGCCGATATGTATCTCAAGTAAAAAAAGTATCCTTTACCATAATACCGCACTACACCAACACAGTACACTTCAAAATATTTATAGGCTTAGTAGTTATAGGCATAGCCATACTTATTGTTTACCTGTTGTTTGCTTACCAGCGCTTCAAAGCTCAGAACGTTATCAAATTATTACAGTCCGAATTTAAAGCGCTGAACTACCAGATAAACCCGCA
>JAFDYM010000155.1 GCA_018267435.1 Bacteroidota bacterium
AGTGCTTAAGGTAAATGCTGCCCCTGTAGCTGCTATTACACCTGCTACTGCTACTGTATGCAGCGGCAATGCCACTACGCTTACAGCTTCGGGCAACGGCACCTATAGCTGGAGCAACAACCTGGGTACTACAGCAGCAGTAGCGGCAGCACCAACCGCTAACACTACGTATACTGTAACTGTAACGGCAGGCACATGTACAGCCACGGCAAGTGCAGTGGTAACAGTTAATGCTGCTACTTCCATAAGTATACAGCCTACAGTGCAGTCGGCCTGCTTAGGTGGTGCGGTTAGCTTTAGCGTAAGCGCTACTGGTACTAACCTTACTTACCAATGGCGCAAGGGCGCTAACAATATTAACAATGCAACAGCTGCGACCTATAGCATAGCTAGCGCAGCATTGACCGATACTGGTAGCTATAGCGTAGTAATAACGGGTACCTGCGGTACAGTTACATCTCAAACTGTAGTACTTACGGTTACAGCATCTTTGCAGGTTACACAGCAGCCAAGCACTGTGG
Source organism: Bacteroidota bacterium (assembly GCA_018267435.1). Classification (GTDB taxonomy): domain Bacteria; phylum Bacteroidota; class Bacteroidia; order Chitinophagales; family LD1; genus Bog-950. The sequence goes on from JAFDYM010000155.1 coordinate 522, forward strand.
TTGCTTGCCAAGGCAGCAGTGCCATACTTACTGTTGGTGCTACAGGTTCTAACCTTACATACCAATGGTTTAAAGGTGCTACATCTTTATCTAATACAAACAACGATACCTTGTATTTGAATAACCTAACACTTGCTAATGCAGGTAGCTACACTTGTAACATAACCTCGGCTTGTGGCACAGGCACATCAAATGCAGCAACTGTAACGGTAAATGCAGCTTCAAGTACTGTGTTAACGCAGAGTATTTGTGCGGGTACTACTTATACATTTGCGGGCAATACCTTAAGCAGTGCAGGCACTTATTACGATACATTGCAGAACGTTGCGGGTTGCGATAGCGTAGTTACTCTTAACCTAAGTGTTGTTAACCCTATCAATACCCCAATAAGCGCTAGTATATGCAACAACAGTAGTTACGATTTTAATGGAACAACGCTTACTACTGCAGGCGTATATACCGATACCCTAAGCTCGGTACACGGCTGCGATAGCATTATTACACTTACCCTTTCATTAGCTTCACTGCCTAATATAACTGTACAGCCTGTAGCATCGGCTACGGCCACTTGCCAGGGTACAATAGTTACACTAAGTGCTACCGCTACAGGGGGCAACTTAAGCTACCAGTGGTTCGAGAATGGCAGCAGCCTGCAAGGCGCTAACAGCGATACATATACTACTACACCGCTTTCGGCAGGTAACAAGGTGTATACATTAGAGGTAAGCAATGCCTGCGCCACACAACTTTCTGATAGTGCAACGGTAACCGTATACGCTAATCCTGCGCCTACTATTACACAAACAGGTTTTGAACTTAGTACACAGCAGTATGCAACCTACCAGTGGAAATTGGATGGCAGCGATATTAGCGGTGCCACACTACAACAGCATACAGCTACGGCTAATGGAGACTACGAAGTATATGTAACCGATGTAAACGGTTGCAGCGGCAGCAGTGCTGTGCTGAATGTAACAGGCACAAGTATTGATGAAGCAAACCTTACTACAATAGGCATATACCCTAACCCCGTAGTGGATGTACTTAGTATAACAAGCAACCAGCATATAGCTAGCGTAAGTGTTTATACAGCTAGCGGCCAATTGGTACAGTTAAACCAGTATATGGTTGACGCTAATAAATACATGATTGATACAGCGCCTATAGCAGAAGGCTTATATGTGGTGTACATAAACACAGTTGACGGCAACACCAGCACGGTCAAGTTTGTAAAGCAATAGAAAATTAGTGCTGCTTGGTATTTATAAGCCCTGCCCCTAATACAGGGCGGGGCTTTATAAATTGTAATGCTACCGTTCACAAGTTGAAAGCTACCGTTTACAAGCAGCCGCATAAGGCAGTACTATAATTCACCCATTCTTGCACCATTATTCAAACAAATCACGAAAAGATGAAACGATTTTACATGGCCCTAGCAGCATTGGGCTTAGCGCTCGGCGCAAATGCACAAACTACTTATAGTTTAGACCAAAACTACAACGGCAAAGGCTACCGCTTTAACGAGTCGGTGCTAACTGGTAACGAAAACGGCAGAAACCTAGCCATAAACTTAAACTGGGATGGCACCGAGTATGTTGCCTTGAAACAAAACATAGTAGGCTATGCCGAGGCTATAGCAGCTTTAATAAAGAACAAGCCGGATGGCACGCGCGATAGCAGCTTTGCTACCAATGGTATTGCTACCAACGGTGTTCCGCAGAATGTAGCCATCAACAATATTTCATTTTTAGCGGGTAATAAAATTTATTGCTCAGGCTCAGGTTGGGGTGGTTTTGTATGGGCATATGGCGCATGGTCGTCGCAAACGTATGGTGGGGGTGTAGTGCCTCCGGCTGTGTATTCGTATGGTGGTACTAAGCTTAACGATAGCATGGTGGTGCAGATAGGCAGCAATGGAGAAATAGTAACGTTTAGAGACAATGGTAATGCTAGCCAAAACAACTATGCATGGATTGATGCCTCGGGTATAGTTAGCTATACTGTAGATGGCGTAACTTTTACGCCTAACTTTAACCGCATAGCATCGGTACCTAACAGCCACTACTTTACTGCAGGCGTTACCGATACTACGGCATTCATAATAAAGTTTGGCGCGGGTGGTTTTACCAAAGATGCTACTTGGGCTAACAATGGTATACTGCGCATACCTGTAGCCGACCTAAGCGATGATGCCTTTTTGGATTTGGTAGCTCTACCCGATGGTAAACTGATGGCTGTTTACAAAGGCCAAATAGAAGGCACTAGCGACCCACGCATATATACTTACCGTTTCAATGCCAATGGTACGCCTGATAGCACTTGGGGTACCAACGGCAAGATAATGCAGTACAGTGGTGTAAGCAAAATAGCCATGTTGCCGATGGGTGAAGTTGCCATGCTTTACGAGTACAACTTTAGTACAACAAAAGAAGTAGGTGTTGTACATTATTCTGCTAATGGCCAACAGCTTAATGTTTTTGGTTTTCCATTGTTGGGCAACAGCGGATATAGCCACGATTTTGCGGCTGTAGCTATATCGGCAAACGAGATAGGCGACATTGCTATATGCGGTTCAGTAAGAGATTCTGCTACCGGTTACGATAAGCCATTTACCATGCGCCTTAAGCGTAATTGGTGTAATGTTAGCGCAAATGTTACCAGCAGCACAAGCACATCGTTTAGCGTACACGGTATGGCCTTTGTAGCGCCTACTGTAGCTTATGTATATATGGAAGGTGATGAAGGCTATCGTTACACCGATACCTTGGATGCTAACAGCAATGTAAGCTTTGATGGCCTTGATGAAAATGCGTTTTACTATGTAACTATAGTAGATGCCAATGGCTGCGAAATGACAATTGAAGTAGATCTGGCCAACCTAAATGTAGGTGTAAATGAAGCAGAAGTAAGTGCGCTAAGCGTATACCCTAACCCTGCTACCAATGTATTGAACCTGCAAGCATCTACAGCTATTAGCAAGGTAGACGTAGTAAACATAATTGGCGAAACAGTAATAACTGAAACAGGCACTGTAAATGCAGTAGATATTTCGGGCCTAACTAGCGGCTTGTACATAGCCCGTGTACATACTGCTAATGGCCAAACTGCAACAGTAAAGTTTACCAAGCAGTAAGCTTTTCGTGAATTGGTTTTTAGTAGTGGCGCCCTGCATAGCAGGGCGCTTTTTCAAACAAAAAGTATCCCTGACACAGAATATCCAAGCTTAAGTGGTTTTAGTATTTGGAGTTTTGTTATCCCGCCTTTAGAAACAAGGGCGGGATTTTTTGTTTTATAGCAATACGAAAGAATATTATGCGCGGTGCTGTTGTGCTTTGCTCATACTGCTTCGCACAGCGTGCGCACAGCCTGTAGGCATTTTTATGTAGTGAATATAATTGCCGTCTGCTTTAGCTGACGGTTGTTGGTAATGTATAATATCTGGACTTTAGTCCAATAGGTTTGGCTAAAGCCATTGTGAGATTTTCTATTATCCGTTGACTAAAGTCAACGGCAATTATTTATATTTTAACTACCCAAGTACCTTCTCCATCTTAATATCAGCCCGCTCGTACAAGCCGGCCTGCAAGGGTATCTCTACAAAGCCGTACTTACGGTATAACCCTATGGCATTTGCCAAGCGTGTGTTAGAGTACAGGATAAGGTTTTTTATTCCCTTCTGCTTTGCTACCGCCAAGCAGTGCTCTAGCAATAAAGTGCCTATATGCTTACCTCGTGCTTTTTCAGTTACCGCCATTTTGCCTAGCTCGAAAATATCATCGCTTGCGCGCAGCAACGATGCTGTGCCCACTATCTCATCATTCAACCTAGCGTAGAATATAAAACCGCCTTTATCTATTATCTCAACCTGCGGGTCGCCCAGCGATTTTGCATCGCCATCCTCCACCCTAAAGTACTTCTCCAGCCACTCATAGTTCAGCACCTTAATGGCATCTTTGTACTCAGGGCTGTAGTCTATTATTTCTACTTGTTGCATTGGGATAAAGGTTGGAAATGTTTGAGGCTTTGCCAAGTGTTTTTTGTAGATTAGTATAGGTGAACACAATGAAGCTTTACTTCCTATTAATGATATTTATTTATAGCTGTAGGGGAGCTGGAAAACAAGTATTTCGTCCTATACATGTTTCGAATGGTAATTATGTTTATGGCTCTGAAAGTTTAACTCCCGAATTCAAGAAAGGTAGAAAGTGCGTTTTTGCTCACTATCAAATAAGCTATACCGAAATGGAGGATAAGATTTACATACAACCACAAGAGGAAGAGCTGTTGAGGAACTATACTGCAAAAGCACTCGATACTAGTTGGTTGCAAAAGAGTAAGTGTTATTAGGATATGCCTGCTTAGACTAATCTCTTTTTGTATTCTCAATGCTCTCGGCTTTTCTCTGTGTTTAATAACTGTATCTAATGTTTTTTAGCTAGGCTCTACAGTATGTCCGCGCGTGGCAACCAGCAGTAGGAGAGGTGCGCTACAGCACGGCGCCAAACAAAAAAAATCCGCCCCATTTCGCTGAGCGGATTTTTACAACAACAACCTAAATTAAAAACGGTTCTCTTTTATGCCTTCGCCACCATGTGGTTTTGCTCCATAAGTTTGCGCAGGTTTATAAGCGCATAGCGCATACGTCCTAGGCAGGTGTTTAACGGTGCCTGGGTGTACTCAGCTACTTCTTTAAAGCTGAAGTTGAAGAAGTGGCGCAGTATTACTACTTCCTTCTGGTCCTCGGGCAGCTGCTCTATCAGTTGCTTTAGCTTGCCCTCGAATTTCTCCAATGCCACGTGCTCTTCCACCGGCGTATCGTCGAACTGCATATACTTGAATATATCGTCGCCCTCGCTGGTTACTATGCCCGGCGTGCGCTTTAGCTTGCGGAAGTGGTCGATGCACAGGTTGTATGCAATGCGCATTACCCAAGGGGCAAATTTGCCTTCCTCGTTGTATTTGCCTTGGCGCAAGGTATCTATCGCTTTTATAAACGTTTCTTGAAAAATATCTTCTGCCAGATATTCGTCTTTAACCATACAGTAAATGGAAGTATACACTTTTTCTTTGTGGCGGTGTATTAACCTCTCCAGTGCAATTTCGTTCCCTGCCAGGTACTGGTTTACCAGCTCCTGATCGCCCATTAGTGTTGTACGCATAACCTTTAGTGTTTATTTGGGGTTAAATAATACGTAGACGTTTCGCTTATAGGCCGTTTTGTTAAAGGTTTCTTAATTAATAAATTAGTTATCGGTTGTACCGCGCTAATCCCGTCAAATCATGACAGGAAAAACAAACTTTATGGGTATGCTTTGTTCCTTAATAGCAGGGAAACTCGCAGCGGTACACCGATAGGGTAAACTTGTTACTTTATAACGTAAATTTAGAGTAGATATAAGCCTTAAAAACCTATTTTTGGGTTTCGATAATTAATACAGAGTAGAGGCTTATTGCGATAGAGTATCGTTTTGTTGTTGTACCGAAGATAAATAAAGTAAATTGAAAAAACAAAATAAATATTCGCTCGACGCACAAAAAATTTTCATCAAAGGCGCACGCGTCCATAATTTGAAAAACGTCGATGTAGAATTACCTAAGAATAAATTCATTGTGGTTACGGGTGTATCGGGTTCGGGCAAATCTAGCTTGACCATAGATACTTTGTATGCCGAAGGTCAGCGCAGATATGTAGAGTCGTTGTCGTCTTACGCGCGCCAGTTCCTTACGCGTATGGATAAGCCTGATGTTGACTACATCAAAGGTCTATGCCCTGCTATAGCTATAGAACAGAAAGTAAGCACCCGTACCACGCGCAGTACCGTAGGCTCGTTAACCGAGATATACGACTACCTGCGCTTGCTATTTGCCCGTGTAGGCAAAACCTATAGCCCTAAAAGCGGCGACTTGGTTACCAAGCACGAAGTGCGCGATGTAACCGACTTTGTATTCAAGTTGAAGGAAGGCGAGAAGGTGTTTATCTATTTTGAAGATAAGGTGAAGGAGAGCTTTGCGGCTGAACTGAAGCTATTGCTACAGAAAGGGTTTACCCGTATAAAAATGGGTGAAGAAGTAGCCAAGATAGAAGAGCTGATAGAGGCCAAAGAAACTGCCAAGGCCAAGCACAAAACCGTGCGCGTATTGGTAGATAGGCTAGTGGTGAAGCATGATGATGAAGACCTAAAAAGCCGCGTAGCCGACTCGGTGCAGACTGCCTTTAACGAAGGCCACGGTGAATGTTTCGTAGATTATGAGAGTGGCCGCAGTAAGCCCTCCCTTTCGGGGAGGGTTTGGGAGGGGCTCCAGTTCTCGAATAAGTTTGAAGCTGATGGCATCAGCTTTGAAGAGCCTAGCCCTAACTTTTTCAACTTCAACAACCCTTACGGCGCTTGCAAAACCTGCGAAGGTTTTGGCTCGGTAATGGGCTTAGATGAAGACTTGATTTTTCCTGATAAAGACCTATCGGTTTACGAAGGTGCCATAGCACCGTGGAAGGGCGAGAAGATGAGCGAGTGGGCAGAGCCTTTAATTAAGAAAGGTATCATGTTCGACTTCCCCATACATCGCGCTTACCGCGACTTGACAGAGAGCGAGAAGGAACTATTGTGGACGGGCAACCAGTACTTCAGTGGCCTGCACGATTTCTTTAAATACCTAGAAGAGAAAAGCTACAAGATACAATACCGCGTAATGCTTAGCCGCTACCGTGGCAAAACTACCTGCCCCGATTGTAAGGGCAGCCGCATACGTAAAGATGCACAGTATGTAAAAATAGATGGTAAGAATATAGCACAACTGCTATTGATACCTATCAAAGATTTGCACGCATACTTCAACGATATAAAGTTGAACGAGCAAGAAAGCAAGATAGCGGATCGCATCATGAAAGAAGTGCGCAGCCGCTTGCAGACTATGATGGACGTAGGCTTGGGTTATCTTACCTTAAACCGTTTATCGAACACGTTAAGCGGTGGCGAAACGCAGCGCATTAACCTTACGCGCAGCATAGGTAGCAACCTTACGTCTTCTCTTTACATACTAGACGAACCGAGCATTGGCTTGCACCAGCACGATACCGATAGACTGATAAAAGTGTTGAAGAACCTGCGCGACCTTGGCAACACGGTAGTGGTGGTAGAACACGATGAAGACATAATGAAAGCCTGTGACCATATAGTAGATATGGGCCCGGAGGCGGGCATATTTGGTGGCGAGGTAATGTTTAACGATAGCTCGGCCAAGATACTGAAGGGCGGTACGCTAACTGGTAAATACCTAGGCGGCGACCTAGAAATACCTTACCCAATGAAGCGCCGCAAGCCAAGCAACTGGATAGAACTAACTGGTGCTACCCAGCACAATTTAAAGAACGTAAGCGTTAAAGTACCACTAGGCGCATTAACGGTAGTAAGCGGTGTAAGCGGCTCAGGCAAAACAACGCTGATAAAGAAAATACTTTACCCAGCCTTGATGCGTATGTTTGATAGCAGTGGCGAGAAGCCGGGCAGCTATAAGGAACTGAAAGGCGACTTGAAGCGCATAACTGCTGTAGAGTTGATAGACCAAAACCCATTGGGTAGAAGTTCTCGTAGCAACCCTGTAACTTATGTAAAGGCTTATGATGGCATCCGCGATTTGTTTTCGCGCTTGCAGCTAAGCAAGCTGCGCGGTTACCAACCGAAAGACTTCTCGTTTAACGTAGAAGGTGGCCGCTGCGAAACCTGCAAGGGCGAAGGTGAAGTGATTGTAGAAATGCAGTTCCTAGCCGATGTGCACTTGAAGTGCGAGGCTTGCAATGGCAAGAAGTTCAAAGAGGAAATTCTTGAGGTGCAATACAAAGGCAAGAACATATACGACATACTGGAATTGAGCGTAGATGAGGCTATGGAGTTCTTCAGCGATATACGCGATGTACATTCTAAGCTAGCACCGCTGCAGAACGTGGGCTTGGGCTATGTTAAGTTGGGCCAATCAAGTTCTACCCTTAGCGGTGGCGAGGCGCAGCGCGTTAAGTTGGCTTCGTTCCTTACCAAAGGTACTGCGCCTAACCCTATCATGTTCATATTCGATGAACCTACTACGGGCTTGCACTTCCACGACATCAACAAGTTGCTTTCATCATTCAATCAGCTAATTGAAGCGGGGCACAGCGTGCTGGTAATAGAGCACAATATGGACGTGATAAAATGCGCCGATTGGTTGTTGGATCTAGGTCCTGAAGGTGGCGATGAAGGCGGGCATCTTGTCTATCAGGGTGTACCTGAGGGCATTGTTGGTGTAAAAGATTCGTACACCGCTACATATTTGCAGCCTAAATTGCGACTGAATTAATATGCTGCACCTGTTATATTACAGGTGTATTGTTTATTTTGCTTGCAGATGCGTAATTGGTTGACCCTTATTTTATTGGTATGGGGCTGTGCACAAATACAGGCGCAGGAGTTTACGGGCGTTGTTAAACGTCAGGATAGCACCACGTCTGCCATATACCAAGCCAATATAGAGATAAGCGAAATGGGCAAGCCTTTCAAAACGCTGAAGACCTATTTCGACGGCAGCTACCGCATAAAGCTGAATAAGAGCCAAGAGTATAAAATAAGCGTAAGCTACCCAGGCTATACGGATACCACTTTTTTTGTAAAGACAGATAAGAATGCAATACCTATACCTGCCAAGGTAACTAACGTGTTGCGTAAAGATGGTATGCGCCTATTAGGCGTAATACGTAGCCGCGAAGAAGACTTTCCTATTAAGGATGCAACTATAGTGTTGCGCAACGTAATGACGCGCAAGGAAAACCGTATAACCACAGGTATAGATGGCTACTACAACTTTAGGTTAGATTACGAAACCAACTATCGCGTAACAATAGATAAGTTCAGTAAGGGTATATTCAACAAGTATCGCGATACTACCTTCTATGTATCTACCGTTGGCTTTAACCTGCCGCTTGATTATAGGTTGGATATAGCATTGGAGGAAGCAACAGAAATGCTTGCAGCCCGAGAAGGATATAACCCCACCAGTACTGTTAAGCCTACCAAACCAGTTATTGAAGTAAGGGGTGATGCTAGCTTTGCAAGTAAGCCAGTTGAGACAGCGCAAGTAGATAAGGGCAAGAAAGGCAAGGCGCCAGAAATAGAAACCGTTATTATTCGCGATGAACCTATAAAGCCTAAAGAAGATACGGCAGCTTTGGCAGATGCGCGCCTAGCGGCAGAAAAGAAAGCGAGGGAAGAGCTTGCTTTGGCTAAACAGAAACAGATAGAGCGCGAGAAGGCCACGAAAGATTCTATAGCCATGGTATTGGCAGAGAAGCGTGCTGCTGATGTAGCAGATTCAGTTGACCGTGTAAGAGAGAAAGAAAGGTTAGCCAAAGAGGCGCTAGCCTTGAAGTTGAGGCAAGACTCTATTGCCAAGGTCCAGTTAGCCGCCAAGCAGAAAGCCACAGCCGACTCTTTGGCTGCGGTAAAAACAGAGCAAGCACGCATAGCAGCAGAAGTTGCTGCGAAGAAAGCTTACAACGATTCTATTGCAAAAGCACAATTGGCTATCCGCGCCAAGTTCGTTGCTGACTCTACAGCGCAAGCTAAAGCCGAGCAAGAGCGCATAGCAAAAGAAGCACTGGCAAAAAAGGCATATCAGGATTCTGTCAGCAAGGCTATAGCATTTGCAAAACAGAAAGCCGTTGCCGACTCTACCGCGCAAGCTAAAGCAGAGCAAGCACGCATAGCTGCAGAAGTAGCAGCTAAGAAAGCGTATAACGATTCTATAACAAAAGTGCAATTGGCTATCCGCGCCAAGTTCGTTGCTGACTCTACCGCGCAAGCTAAAGCAGAACAAGAACGCATAGCGAAGGAAGCACTGGCTAAGAAGACATATCAGGATTCTGTTACACGTGCATTGTTAGCATTGAGACAAAAGGCAACAGATGATTCGATAGCTACAGTAAAAGCAGAGCAAGCACGCATAACAGCCGAGGTAGCAGCGAAGAAGGCCTACAACGATTCTATTGCCAAAATACAATTGGCTATCCGTGCCAAGTATGTAGCTGACTCTACTGCGCAAGTAAGGGCGGCGCAGGAGCGCGCAGCTAAAGAAGCTTTGGCGCAAAAGGCATATCAAGATTCTATCAGCAAGGCGTTACTAGCATTGAAGCAAAAGGCGACTGCCGATTCGATAGCAGTAGTAAAGGCTGAACAAGCGCGCATAATTGCCGAGGTTGCAGCGAAGAAAGCTTACAACGATTCTATAACAAAAATACAGTTGGCAATCCGCGCTAAGTATGTAGCCGACTCTACCGCACAAGCTAAGGCAGAGCAAGCTCGTATAGTTGCTGAAGTAGCAGCGCGCAAAGCATATCAAGACTCTGTTGCCAAGGCTATAGTATTTGCAAGGCAGAAAGCCGTTGCCGATTCTATCGCTTTAGTTAAAGCGGAACAAGCACGTATAGCAGCCGAGGTTGCAGCGAAGAAAGCTTACAACGATTCTATTGCAAAAGTACAATTGGCCATCCGCGCCAAGTACGTGGCTGACTCTACCGCACAAGCTAAGGCAGAGCAAGCTCGCATATCAAAAGAAGCACTGGCAAAAAAGGCCTATCAAGATTCTGTTAGCAAAGCGCTGTTAGCCATGAAGCAAAAAGCAATTGCTGATTCTTTAGCAGCGGTGAAGGCAGAACAAGCACGTATAACAGCCGAGGTTGCAGCGAAGAAAGCTTACAACGATTCTATTGCAAAAGTACAATTGGCCATCCGCGCCAAGTACGTGGCTGACTCTACCGCACAAGCTAAAGCAGAGCAAGCTCGTATAGCTGCTGAAGTAGCAGCGCGCAAAGCATATCAAGACTCTGTTGCCAAGGCTATAGCATTTGCAAGGCAGAAAGCCGTTGCCGATTCTATCGCTTTAGTTAAAGCGGAACAGGCACGTATAGCAGCCGAGGTTGCAGCAAAGAAAGCTTACAGCGATTCTATTGCAAAAGTACAATTGGCGATACGCGCCAAGTATGTCGCAGACTCAACCGCGCAAGCTAAAGCAGAGCAAGCTCGTATAGCTGCTGAGGTAGCAGCGCGCAAAGCATATCAAGACTCTGTTGCTAGGGCTATAGCATTTGCAAGGCAGAAAGCCGTTGCCGATTCTATCGCTTTAGTTAAAGCGGAACAGGCACGCATAGTAGCAGAAGTAGCGGCCAAGAAAGCTTACAACGATTCTATAACCAAAGTACAATTGGCAATACGAACTAAGTTTGTGGCTGACTCTACTGCACAAGCTAAAGCTACACAGGAGCGCATAGCCAAAGAAGCTTTAGCACAAAAGGCATATCAAGATTCTATCAGCAAGGCATTGTTGGCTGCTAAGCAGAAAGCCACGGCTGACTCTATAGCATATGTAAAAGCCGAACAGACACGGGTAGCGCGAGAGTTAGCTGCGAAGAAAAACTATGAGGATTCGATAGCAAAGGTAATGCTAGCCATGAGGCAGAAAGCAACTGCCGATAGCTTAGTGCGGGTAAAGGCAGAACAAGAACGTGCAGCACGGGAGTTGGCTGCCAAGAAGGCGTTTGAAGATTCTATCAGCAAGACATTGCTAGCTGCAAAGCAGAAAGCCACGGCCGACTCTATTGCATTTGCCAAGGCAGAACAAGCGCGCATAGCTAGAGAAGTAGCGGCTAAGAAGGCCTTCCAAGATTCGTTGGCACAGGTGGCATTGTTAGCCAAGCAGAAAGCTACCGCAGACTCTATCGCCTATGTAAAAGCAGAGCAGGTACGTGTAGCTAAAGAAGTTGCCGCGCGCAAAGCTTACAACGACTCTATAGCACAAGTACAACTCGCCATCCGCAAGCAGTATGTGGCAGATTCTATCTACTTAGCAGAAGCTGAGAAGGCGCGTATAGCTAAGGAAGTAGCTGCACGTAAAGCATATCAAGATTCTGTCGCTAAGGCTATTGCATTCGCAAGGCAGAAGGCCATTGCAGATTCTATTGCATTTGTAAAAGCCGAGCAAGCACGTGTAGCAAGAGAGCTAGCTGCGAAGAAGGCTTATAATGATTCGATAGCAAAAGTGCAGATAGCATTGCGTCAAAAAATCGTAGCCGATTCAATAGCCCAAGCAAAGGCTGAACAAGCACGTATAGCGGCTGAACTTGCTGCCAAAAAAGCAATAGCCGATTCTATAGCTAGGGTACAGTTGGCTATCCGCAACAAATTTATAGCAGACTCGATAGCCGAAGTGAAAGCCGAGCAAGCAAGGGTTGCCCGAGAACTTGCAGCCAAGAAGGCTTACGATGATTCAATAGCCAATGTAAGGCTGCTAGCAAGGCAGAAGGCTACTGCCGATTCTATCGCTTATGTTAAGGCCGAGCAGGCGCGTATAGCCAAGGAATTCGCAGTTAAAAAAGCCTTTGAGGACTCAGTAGCTAGGGCACAATTGTTGGCGCGCCAAAAGTATGTGGCCGACTCAACCGCACAGGCTAAAGCAGAGCAAGACCGCCTAGCGAAAGAAGCACTGGCTAAGAAGGCATATCAAGATTCTATTACGAGAGTTGCTTTAGCGGCAAAGCAAAAAGCAACTGCCGATTCATTGTTAGCAATAAAAGCTGAGCAGGCGCGCATAGCTAAAGAGCTAGCCGCCAAGAAAGCTTACAGCGATTCTATAGCTAGGGTACAACTAGCCATAAGGCAGAAGTTTGTTGCTGACTCGTTAGCGCAGGTAAAAGCCGAGCAGATACGCATAGCGCAAGAAGTTGCCGTGCGCAAGGCACAGCAAGATTCTATGGCCCGTGCAGCATTGCTAGCAAGGCAGAAAGAGGTAGCGGACAGCATAGCTCGTGCCAAGGCCGAGCAAGCGCGCATAGCTAAAGAGGTAGCGGCGAAGCGCGCCTACGATGACTCGGTAGCACGTGTGCAAATCGCCGCGCGCAACAAGTATGTGGCCGACTCGATACTACAAATACGCGCCGAGGAACAGCGTGTAGCACGCGAGCAGGCACTGCGCCGCGCGTATGACGATAGCTTGCGCAACGCGCAGATAATAGCGCGCAACAAAGCCGTGGCCGACTCGGTAATAGCACTGCGCAACATACAGGATAAAGCCGCGCGAGAATTGGCCGCCAAGCGCGCATCGGAAGACTCGCTGAACAATGCCTTGTTCCTTGCACGCCAGCGCGAACGTGCCTTGGCCGCCGCCAGCGATTCGAAGTATATAGATACCATAGCCAACAACGATATGTTGAAGGGCCTAAGCGCTATATACTTCGAGAAGAACAGCATTATACTTAGCCACGCATCGGGCTTGCAGCTAGACCAGATAGTAAGCACGCTGAAAGCACAACCTACCGCCGTAGTTAAGATATACACCACCGCCACTGCCGACGAGAATAACCCTGACGACCTATCGGATAAACGCGCGGGCATTATTAGGCGCTACCTAACGGCTTATGGCATACCTAGCGGCCGCATACAGCTAAGCTTCCACGGCATATCTATATCGCGCAACGGCTGCAACACGCCTAACTGCACCGAGGCCCAACTGCAAGAAAACCGCAGCGCATCGTATAAGATAGTGATACAGTAGCCCATACTTATTGCTATAAATTGGGGGGTATCAAAAACAGCGATTATTGAAAAAACTGCTACCTCCCCCTAGTTATAATTAATTGGTAATGAAATATTTGTAAAAAATAGTTGATACCACCCCCCCTATAGCAGGTGTCACATCTTAGGGGGGCGTTAACCTATTTACTTATAGGCTATAATAATGTCAACCCTTCGGGTTTATTTACTTAGCTAAACCCCGAAGGGTGTAATTATTATAGCAACATATATATGGCAGTTACGAACCCCGAAGGGGTGGTATACCTTTCAATGTTCACCTAGGAAAATTTATTGGCGCGGTGCTATTGTGTATTGCTCCTACTGTTGGTTCCCACGGGCGACCTTCCTGTGGGCATTTTACTTGTTACACTATTACTGCGTATTATCTCCCTTACTGTAATATGTGGCGGCACTTCGTACCCGCTCGCCTATACGCTTTATAAGTATGCGCGGCCAAAGCACTTTTACGCCATCGCCAAAGCCAAGTATCTCTCGCTCAAGTTCCAGGTTGGGCTGCACCAATAGTGTAATGATAATACCATCGCTGGTGCGCTCTATTAGCTGCTGCGAGTGGTGTAGCGGCTTCGATAACACGTATGGGGCATGGGTGCGTGTAAAGAATAGCTTCACGGTTTGCGGTGCTAAGCTATCATTAACCGTAGCCCCTATAACGTGCTTGTAGAATGATTCGGCAGTGAAGCCGGGGCGCTTGTAGTAGTTTACTTTATGTGCAGGTTTTATATCCTGTATCCTATCCAATGCAAAGTTTTGCACGGGTGCGTTCTTGCCCTTGCTACCCACTACAAACCAACGGTTGCGAAACTCCTTCAATAGCCAAGGGTGGAACACAACCACATTGCCGCTCCTCGATTTGTAAGATTGATAAAGTATTTCCAATACCTGCTTTTGCTGTATGGCTTTATACAATACATCCAGATACTCCAAGCCTTTCAGGTTTTCGTTCTTCTCAAAATCTATAATGGCTTCTTCTTGATTTTTGGCGCTGTATATGGTATCCTCCAGTTTGCTTACTACTTGTGTAAGACCGCTAAAATGGTTGAAGCCTTTAAACTGTTTCAGCACTTCTACAGCCTCGCTTATGGTGTCTAGGTCCTGCGTGTTCAGCGGGGTATTGGTTATGCTGTAGGCTTCGTCTTCGTAAGTATAGTACTTCTTCGCGCGGATAACGATAGGTGCGTTATAGCCCAGTTTGTTGCTGCGCATCAAGGCTATATCGGCACGCAAAGTGCGCAGACTGATATTCTTGTCGCTACCCTCATATTCATATAGCGCATCGCTGCAGGCTTGCATCAGGTCGTCGACCGTCCAGCGGCGCTTGCGGTTTTGCAGGCACTTATCAATAGTTTTTATTCTAATTAAAGTGTGTTTATTTAATGGCATGGAAGAAAAATATCAATTTTATTTCTTCTGTGCAAAAAGGCTGCACACTTGCAGTAGATGTTTGCAATGTAAAAGATAACAATATGCTATTTACTATTACCACTACGCGCCAACCAGCCACCGATTTAGGATATTTACTACACAAGCACCCCGCCAAGGTGCAAGAGGTAGAATTGGCCAAGGGCACGGCGCGCATATTCTATACCGAAGCAAGTAAGGAACGTTGCACCTTAGCTATGGCCATAGAGGTAGACCCCATAGCCTTGATACGCCACAGCGGCAATATGACAGAGTCGTTCTCGTTGGGGCAGTATGTAAACGATAGGCCCTATGCGGCATCATCTATATTCAGCAATGCGCTATCTAAGTGCTTTTCATCGGCCATGAACGGCAGATGTAAGGATAAGCCCGAACTGGTAGATGAGGCGATGCCTTTCGAGGTAAAGATAGCTGTGCTACCTGTGCGCGGTGGCGAGGCTGTGTTGAAGCAATTGCTAGAGCCGCTGGGCTATACCGTACAGGCTGAAAGGCATGTGCTGGATGAGCAATTCAACTGGGGCGATAGCCGCTACTACACGGTTACGTTGAGAAACACCTGTAAGCTATCCGATTTGCTTTCGCACCTGTATGTATTGGTGCCAGTATTCGACAACAACAAACACTACTGGATAGGCGAAGGCGAAGTTGACAAACTGCTTGACAAAGGCGAAGGCTGGCTTGATAAGCACCCCGCCAAGGATATGATAACGCGTAGGTATTTGCGCAACCTAGGCGGCTTAACCAAGCGTGCACTATTGGCGCTGAACATAGATGAAGAACCGATAGATGAGGAAGCCGATGAAGCACCTACCAACGAAAAGAAAGTGCGCCTACATGACCAACGTTTGGAGACTGTAAATCAAGAACTATTGAACACAGGTGCCAAGCGCGTACTTGACCTGGGCTGCGGCGAAGGTAAATTGTTAAGGCTATTGCTACAGCAAAAGCAGTTTGAGTCCATACTGGGTATGGATGTATCGGCGCGTAGTATAGAGATAGCTAAGGAGCGCTTGAACTTCGATAAGCTATCGGCTAAGTACAAGGAGCGCATTAACCTGATACAAGGTGCGCTTACTTATAGAGATAAGCGCCTGCAAGGTTTTGATGCTGCGGCTTTGGTAGAAGTGATAGAGCACTTGGATGAGCCAAGATTGGAAGCACTAACAGCTAATGTATTTGGCAGTGCCATGCCTACGCATGTAGTAATAACCACACCGAATAAAGAGTACAATAGTATGTACGAGAACATGGCTGAAGATGCCATGCGCCATAACGACCACCGCTTTGAGTGGACGAGGGCAGAGTTTGAAACTTGGAGCAATGCCGTGGCAGCGCAATATGGCTACACAGTAAGCTATAAACCAGTGGGTGAAGTAAATGCCAACGTGGGCGCACCAAGCCAAATGGCTGTGTTTAGTAAAAAATAGTTTCGAGATTAATACAAGTGTGCAGATTGCTTGCACACATACAAAAGATGTTTGCAGTATAA
This sequence comes from Bacteroidota bacterium, assembly GCA_018267435.1. Lineage (GTDB taxonomy): Bacteria > Bacteroidota > Bacteroidia > Chitinophagales > LD1 > Bog-950. The sequence goes on from JAFDYM010000155.1 coordinate 17,040, forward strand.
ATAGAATGACAATGGAATTGAACATACCTGAATTATCCTTGGTGTTATTGATAGGTGCTTCCGGTTCGGGCAAAAGCTCGTTCGCCGTCAAGCATTTCAAAGGCACAGAAATAGTATCTAGTGATTATTGCCGCGCCTTGGTAAGCGATGATGAAAACAATGTAGCGGCTACCGATGATGCATTTGAGGTGGCAGAATACATAGTGCGCAAGCGCTTGAAGAACGGCTTGCTTACCGTGCTTGATGCTACCAACGTGCAGCCTGCCTACAGGCAGCGCTGGGTAAAGCTGGCACGCGAGTACCATGTACTGCCTGTGGCCATAGTGCTTGATATGCCCGAGAAAGTATGTCTAGAGCGTAGTCGCAACCGCACCGACCGCGACATGAGCCTGCGTGTAATAGATACGCATATACGTCAGTTGCACCAAGGTATGCGCAAGCTAAAAGATGAAGGCTTTAGGCATATACATGTATTGTGTAAAGAAGACGATGTAAACAACGCCACTATAAAGCGCAATCTGCTTTACAACAACAAGAAAGATGTGCGTGGCCCGTTCGATATAATAGGCGACGTACACGGCTGCTACGATGAGTTGGTGATGTTGCTTACTGAAATTGGCTATGAAGTAAAGCCAAGCAATAATGCCTATGGCGTAGAAGTAATACCACCTGTAGGCCGCACCGCAGTATTTGTGGGCGACTTGGTAGACCGTGGCCCTAAAAGCCCTGCCGTACTGCGCTTGGTAATGAGTATGGTGAAGAGTAAAGCCGCATGGTGCGTACCCGGCAACCACGACTCGAAACTATTGAAGTACCTGAATGGCAAGAACGTGCAGTTGAAGCACGGCTTGGAGAAAACCGTTGAGCAGTTGCAAGGCGAGTCGGTAGAGTTTATAGAAGAGCTAAAGAAATTCTTAGATGGTTTGGTAAGCCACTATGTATTTGATGATGGTAAGTTGGTGGTGGCACACGCA
>JAFDYM010000156.1 GCA_018267435.1 Bacteroidota bacterium
ATAGGCTGGGTAGATGGCCACGGCGATGCCACTGTACGCCACGACTATAAGTATGACGACAATACTGCCGTAGCAGGTATGCGCTACTACTACCGCCTTAAGCAGATAGACAACGATGGTGCTTACGAATACACTGGTATGGTAAGTGCTATAATAAACAACCAAATAACATTTACGGTTAAAGATTTTATGCCTAACCCGGCTATGAATACTACTAACATGATTTTATTAACCAATAATGCAATGGATGTGGAAGTTAGTTTCTATAACGTAATAGGCGAAGTGATGATGACTAGCAAGCATGGATTGGTAAAAGGTAGCAATACCGTTACCTTCAACCTAGAGCAGCTGGCAGCAGGTACTTACACGGCTGTACTATCATCAGCCAACGAGGTATACAGCAAAAAGATAGTTATAGTAAAATAATATAGCGATATAATACAGCAAGCAACAAAGCCATGTACCTAGTGCATGGCTTTGTTAATTTAAACTAAGCTTGCTTAAGCTATGCAGCTATGAGGTATTTTTGTTTATTCGCAGCGCAATGCAGTTAGGCACCATCATATTATCGGTTTACTTATTCATAGTATCGCTAGCACCTAATTTTGGTGGCAGCGAGTTGTTGAAGCTGCCTGTGCTAATACAGCACTATTTACAGCATTGTAAAGAAACAAGAAGCCTAAGTGTAGAAGAGTTTTTGCGGGTGCACTACTTTCAAGATAACGGTCCCGATTCTGATTTTAGAAAAGACACACAGTTGCCATTTAAGTCGATGGATGCAATGGTACACAGCCACGTAGTGGTAATTCCATTTGCCCTTCCTGAGTTTTCTTTCAAACCTGTGGCGGTAACAGTTAATAAACTATATACCCCCCTACGCTTACCTATTTTAAATCAAATGCTTGCTAGCATTTGGCAGCCACCTAAGGCATAATTATACACTTTTCTTATTCCGAGTAGTACATTCTATTGCTTCTATATATAGTTGCAATAGCCTCTATTATTCTATTCGGTCAATCTTATTCTTAATAGTGTAAAAGCAAATTTATGCTTGGCAAAATCATTTCGTTTTCGGTAAACAATAAACTTATAATAGGCCTGCTGGTGTTTGCGCTAATAGTATACGGCGCATACGAAACTACCCGCTTGCCTATAGATGCCGTGCCTGATATTACAAATAATCAGGTACAGGTTATTACAGTTACTCCATCGCTAGGTGCACCCGATGTAGAGCGCCTTATTACTTTTCCAATAGAGCAGGCAAACAACAATGTGCCTGGCTTATTGGAGATAAGAAGTTTCTCGCGATTTGGTCTTTCGCTGGTTACTATAGTGTTTGATGATGATGTAGATATATACTGGGCAAGGCAGCAAGTAGCTGAGCGCTTGCAGCAGGTGCAGCAAGAAATACCTGAAGGTATAGGTAAGCCCTTTATGGCCCCAGTTAGCACTGGCCTAGGCGAAATATATCAATATGTAGTAAAGCCTAAAAAGGGGTATGAAAAGATGTATGATGCTATGCAGCTGCGTACCATACAAGATTGGATAGTACGCCGACAGCTGCTAGGTGTAAAAGGCGTGGCCGACGTAAGCAGCTTTGGCGGATACTTAAAGCAGTATGAAGTAGCCGTAGATCCCAATAAGCTAAAATCGTTCGGCATAACAATAAACGATGTGTTTGATGCCCTTGAACAGAATAACCGCAATACAGGCGGGGCCTACATAGAAAAGGGCCCAACGGTATTGTACATACGTAGCGATGGCTTGATTAAAGGAGCTGATGATATAGGAAACATAGTAGTACGCAGTACGCCAAATGGTACACCGCTACTGGTAAAAAATGTGGGCGAAGTACGCATAGGCAATGCTACTCGCTATGGTGCTATGTGCTATAACGATGAAGGCGAAGTAGCCGGCGCCGTGGTAATGATGCTAAAAGGCGGTAACAGTAGCGAGGTGATTAAGAACGTGAAGACGCGCATAGCTGAGATACAGAAGACCTTGCCTGAAGGTGTAGAGATAGAACCTTTTCTTGATCGTACCAAAATGGTGAACAATGCCATAGGTACGGTAAGGAATAATCTGCTTGAGGGTGCATTAATTGTAATATTCGTGCTCATACTGTTTTTGGGTAATATACGTGCAGGCTTTATAGTTGCATCGGTTATTCCATTATCAATGCTATTTGCTGTTATAATGATGAATGCCTTTGGTGTAATAGGTAACCTTATGAGCCTTGGTGCGCTCGATTTTGGTTTGATAGTAGATGGAGCTGTATTTATAGTAGAAGCCGTGCTGCATCAGCTGGCACACAATAAGCAGTTTGCTGCTGCTGGTTTTATTACACCTAAGCAAATGGATGAAGAGGTGAAAGGTGCTTCGAACAAAATGATGCGTAGTGTGGTATTTGGCCAAATCATCATTCTCATAGTATATCTACCCACATTTACGTTGCAAGGCATAGAAGGTAAAATGTTTAAGCCTATGGCATTAACGGTTGCCTTTGCATTGTTAGGTGCTTTTATTCTATCGCTAACCTATGTGCCTATGGTAAGCGCCTTGCTTATAAGCCGTAAGTACAGCGGCAAAAAAACTATAAGCGATAGAATGATGGAGCGCCTAGAAGAGATATATACTAAAGCACTTGATAGGGCTTTGGGTATTCCTAAATCATTGGTGCTTGCATCTATAGCGGCATTCGCTATATCTATTGTGGTACTATCAAACATGGGTGGCGAGTTTATTCCATCGCTCGAGGAAGGAGATTTTGCTGTAGAAACACGAGTGCTTACAGGCAGTAGCTTGAACACTACCATACAAGCATCGCAACAAGCAGTGCATGTGTTGCTGGACAAATTTCCAGAAATAGAAAAGGTTGTAACTAAAATAGGTAGTGGCGAAATACCTACCGATCCTATGCCTATGGATGCTGGAGATATGATGATAATACTGAAAGATAAAAAGGAATGGACTACGGCTAAAACGTTTCCAGAGTTGGCAGATACCATGACTAAAGCCCTACAAGAGGTACCAGGCATAACTACGGGCTTTCAGTTTCCTGTGCAAATGCGCTTTAATGAATTGATGACGGGCGCTAGGCAAGATGTAGTATGTAAGATATATGGAGAGAACCTAGATACTTTAGCTTTATATGCTAAGCGCCTTGGCGATATAGCAGCAAGTGTAGATGGTACGCAAGATTTATATGTGGAAAGTGTAACTGGCTTGCCTCAAATAGTTATAGAGTATAACCGTGCTGCTATAGCCGAGTTTGGTTTGAACATAGATGAAGTAAATAAGGTAGTAAATGCTGGATTTGCAGGGCAAGCTAGCGGTATGGTATACGAAGGGGAGAAGCGGTTTGAACTGGTAGTAAGGCTAAATGGTGAACAACGCAAGAATATAACCGACGTTCAAAATCTACTTATTCCTACTCCTTCAGGTAGCCAAATTCCATTATACCAAGTAGCTGATGTAAGCATAAAAGATGGTCCTAACCAAATACAGCGCGAAGATACCCGCCGTAGGATTGTGGTTGGTTTTAATGTTTCGGGCCGAGATGTGCAGAGTATAGTTGAAGAACTACAAGCCAAGGTTGGTAAGCAGATAAAATTGCCAGCAGGTTATGCTATTACCTATGGTGGTGCATTCGAAAACTTGAACGCTGCTAAAGCGCGATTAGGATTGGCAGTACCTATAGCATTGCTACTTATATTTTTGCTGCTATACTTTTCATTCAACTCAATTAAACAAGGCTTACTTATTTATTCTGCCATACCGCTATCTGCTATGGGTGGTATTTTTGCA
>JAFDYM010000157.1 GCA_018267435.1 Bacteroidota bacterium
AACATTCATTTATCTTAGTAACACCAAACACGTGAAGAATGACAATACAGCGGCTGAACATGGATAACACTTGGCACATTGAGCTTGATGGCCTTCGCATATTAACCGACCCTTGGCTAGAGGGTGAAGAGGTAGATTTCTTTCCGTGGTTCAACAAACAATGGCACCGCACTAAGCCGGCAGACTACAGCGCAGTGCCTGCCTACGATGTAGTGCTGATAACGCAGAAATACCCCGACCACTTCCACCCCGTAACACTACAAAAGCTACAACCTAATAAGCTGATAGTGCCGCATACCATAGCTAGCAAAGTACAAAAGCTATTGCCTGCGGCTGAAGTAATAGCTATGGGTAAGCAGCAAAGCACCTATAACCTTCAAGGCATCAATTTTACATGGCTACCTACCCGCCGCCCTATAGATCCCATATATGATGCCGTATATGTAAAAGGCAAAACCGAAGCGCTATTTATAGCTAGCCATGGTTTTGAAATAGATGAAAAGCACTTGGCAGCCATAGATAAACAGATGCCCATTAAGTTGCTAATAAGCCCCTATAACCTATACCAGTTGCCTGCACTACTAGGTGGTACGGTATCGCCAGGCTTAAAGGGCTTGGAGCATTTGAACGAAGTACTGCGCCCACAGCATATAGTTGCTACGCACGACGAGGACAAACATGCCGAAGGCTTGGTAACTAAATTTGCCATGGTGGTGCGCATAGGTAAGCAGGACTTGAAAGACTACCCCGACCTATATAGCAAGGCGCTAGATGCCGAGCACTACAATGTTATAAGCCTGTAAATCGGGCGTTCGATAATTGCCTATAAATTGGATAGGATTGTATTGTTTTAAGAATAATTTTGTACTGTTGGCAAACCCAATTATGGTGCATGTGCCCAAATTGCACTATAAAAACGCCCCGAAGTTTATCTCCGGGGCGTTTTAAATTTTGGTATGTAACGTTAGTTCATTCTTACCAACGTATAAGGGCACTGCCCCACATAAAGCCCGAACCGAAAGCGGCTAGCGCTATAAGGTCGCCTTCTTTTACGCGGCCATCTTGCCATGCTTCGCATAGCGCAATAGGTATAGAAGCTGCTGTAGTATTGCCATACTTATGTATGTTGCTTACTACCTTTTCGTCAGGCAAGTTAAGCTCTTTGCCCACTGCCACAGTTATACGCGCATTGGCTTGGTGTGGCACCAGCAGGCTTATATCTTCTTCCTTTAGGTTTTGGTCGGCTAGTGCCTCGCGTATTACCTCGGGAAAATACTTAACTGCATTAATAAATACATGCTTGCCATTCATGTGTGGCAACAGTTCGCCCGTTTCTATCATAGTAGGGTTGAAGCGCTGCTTGCGGCGGCTGCCAGGGTGTTCTAGGTACAGTTCCTCGGCACTGCGGCCATCGGTATGTAGCTTGGTGGTAAGTATGCCCTTGCCCGTTTCTTCGCTAGCTTCAAGCACCACAGCACCTGCACCATCGCCAAATATTACCGACATATCGCGGCCACGGTTGCTTAGTTCAAACACGTTGGTCTGTACCTCGCTACCTACTACTAGTATGGTTTTGTACATACCTGTTTTTATGTACTGGTCGGCTACCGATAGGGCGTAGATAAAACCTGCACACTGTGCACGTATATCTAAGGCACCTATGTTGCGTTTAAAATCTATGTGCTGTTGCATTAGCGCACCCGAACCTGGAAAACAGTAATCGGCGCTAAGCGTGGCAAATACTATAAAGTCGATATCCTCTGGCTTTTTACCTGCCCTCTCTATAGCCATTAACGATGCCTTGGCACCCATGCTACTAACCGTATCTACACCTTCCTTAAAAAACCTTCTTTCTTTTATACCTGTGCGCTCCTGTATCCATTGGTCGCTGGTATCCATTAGTTTGGTTAGGTCATCGTTGGTTACCACTTCTTCGGGTAAGTACATGCCTACACCTATTATCTTGCTTGCTGGCATCTGTTTTGTTATTTGTTAGCTAAATGGGTAGCAGGATCTTTCAAAAAGTCCTCTTTGCAGCCTGTGGCGCAAAAGCCGTATACTTTGCCCTCGTATTCTGCAGTATCGGCAATAGCACCTTCGGTAAGGGGCATTTTGCATACATGGTCCATATTGCTGGCTAGGTTGGCCAATGGAATGTTAACACCTTCGCTATGCTCAGTATTTTCGGTAGTACCTGTTGTTTCGCCATGCTCGGCGCTATCGTGTTTGCTGTTGCAAGCCGTTAACAGCATTGCACCCGCCACCATCAGCATTATCGTTTTTCTCATGTCTATTATTTTTTTGCTAATGCTAAGGTAAACTATAAAATTTAATACGCTATTGTCTCACTTAAGCTGCTATGTTTCAAGTATTAAGGATGTACTATGCCGCTTATCACCGCTATAATTACAGGTACAGGTATGTCACCATCTAGCCGCCATTCCTTATCGGTGTGTACGTTGCTCCAAGGCTTTACCACGCCCCCTTCTATTATGTATTGATTGGCCCAGTCGGTATCCCAAGTGGGCTTCATTATGCGGCCGTCCCAGCTCCATTCCATGGTACGCACTGTACGCCAAGTGGGTTTAAAGTATTCGCCATCCCAACTATACTGCTCGTATATATTACTTACATATTGCTGCTTCAGTGTTTGCCCATCGAAGGTCCAAGCCAGGCGTGGGTCTACGTTCCAGCGTGGGCGTAGTATCTTGCCATCCCACAGCCATTCGTTGGCAGTTACATTGCCCCACATGGGCTTAAGGTAAGCATAGGCCCCATCGGCAAAGGGTGCTTTGTTCTGCTGCTGTACTACCCGCGCTTGTAAGCCATACCTGCCCACTAGGGCATAGGCTATTATAATATTGTGGTTGGCAGAAACAGAATCGGTTTCGTAGTATGCCAACAGCGAATCATTAATGGAAGAGTAGAAGGCCGTCCACTTGCCGCTTTTTTGTACATGCAGCAATTCATTGCTCTCCATTAGGTCTTCGCTTTCGGGCCTGCCAACGTATAGTTTGCCATCGGCAAATGAATAAGTAGGTGCGCTATTGTCTTTCTCGTAAAGTAGCTGCCTGTTCTTGCTATATATATCAAGCGAGGTAGCCATTATGTAAATGTGCTGCCTATCATCATCGCTACTGCTAAAAAATATGTTGCCCTTTTGAAAGTACTGTAATAAGCCATTGTTGGCACTATACACCTCGTTATCTTTTACATAATACAACTTGGTTTCCTTATTTATGTACACATAGCCGGTATTGGCAGTAACAGTGTTCAATGCCAATAGCATCGCAGTAAGTAGATGTAATAGCTTCGGCATTATAGTATATGCAGTTCGGTTAGTAGGTGTTGTAGTTTATCGCGCTCGGCTAGGTGGTAGGCTTGTATGCCTAGTGCCCTAGCGGCTTCTATATTCTCCAGTTTATCATCCACAAAAAACGTCTCCTCGGGTTTTAAATTTTCTGCGCGCAGCAGTATTTCATATATCTGCGGTTCGGGCTTGCGGTAGCCCACCTCGTTGCTATAGTATGCAGCGTGGAAGAAATCGGCAAACTTGCTTACGCCAAACTTTTGGCGTGCGACGGCATCTATGGCATCTACATGCAGTTCGTTAATATTGCTAAGGGCAAAGGTGCGATAGCGCTTTTTCAGATCCAACAGCATATCGAACTTTGGCTTAGGGTAGGTTAAAAGTATACTGTTCCATGCCAGGTCTATATCGCTATCCAATACGTCTTGTTTCAAAAACTGCCTAAGCTCGTTGCGGAACTGTGGCACTGTTATCTGCCCCTTCTCAAACAGATCGAATATTTTATGCTGGGTAGAATATGAAACGATGCTGCTAAAGTTAAGCCCGCTATCAGCAGGTACCAGCTTTTGAAATTCGGCTATAGGCAATTGGTAGTCTATATCTATGATAACGTTGCCAAGGTCGAATACAAGGTTTTTGAAATTGCTCATTTACACCAAATGTAATGTAGCAGTGGCAGATGTGCGAGTGCGTTGTGATAATTTCTGAATATACGAGCTAGGCCGATACCCTTGTCTTTAGCGCGAAGTGGGGACTGTAAACATCCTTTATTCCATTATCGCCCAATAGCCAGTCCTTGGCCATTTTATAGGGTACGTTTACCTTTTCTACGCGGGTAAAGGTGCCGAATACGCGGTCCCAAAAGCGGGTGGTTACACCAAAGTTGCGCTTAGGGTTATGAAAATGATGGTAAAAGTGATGTTTGCGCAGTACTATAAAAGGCATGGCTATAGGTCCTACTTTATGAAAGCGGAAGTGGGTTAACTCGTATAGACCATACATACCTACAAACCCCACTATAAATGCCAATGCAATGTACCAAGGCAGGGCCATGCTAAGCAGCAACAGCATACTGCCCGATACCATAACTGCCAAAGCAGCTTTTTTAATAGCAGGGGCAAAGTAGTTTACCTTGGCATGATGCTGCAAGTGCTCGTGCTTAAAGAAGTTGCGCCCTTTGTGTACATGGCCCAAAAAGCGGTGTAAAACATACTCGGATAGGGTCCATAATGCTACGCCCAATGCAAATGCTAGTACCATTGCGTTCTGTTTTTAGTACTCTAAAGTTAAAAGCTGTGTAGCTAACTATAAAAACTAACTGTATGAAACGTAGTTATGCGTACCTGAGATGCAAGCGGTATATGTAGGCCATACCTAAAAAGCAAAATGCCGTACAACCTCTGCACAGCATTTTATAATTGTCGAAACAATACTATTGTATACGCAAACTATATCCCTTTGTTACCTGGGTGGGTAGTTGGTATTTTCTTTTTTATGTCCTCGTGCTCCTGGGGTGTCATTTCTCCCTCGGTAGTATCTAGGTCGGGTTCGTTGTTAGTTATGCGCTCATCGTTGTTGGTTATCTTTTCCTTTTTAGGGTCTGGCTCCTGTATCTTCGCAGGTTTTTCCTTTTCGGTTATTCTGTTCTCTTCTTTGGTATTATCCTCGCGGCCGCTTTCTTTATCCTGCTTTATGGGGTTGATGCTTAGCGGCTTTTCCTTCTCTTCGCTTTTCAGCTTTTTATCATTGGTTTTCATGGTGTTTGTTTTTATACCTATAAGGCTAAAAAGGCGTTCCGTGCATTTTTATTCCCCTCTCTTTTCAAAGAGAGAGGCTAGGGGTGAGTTTTAAACCCAAAACCTTGCTAAATTGCGCGCCTTATGAGCGATAACAAGAAAGTAAAACCGCAGAACCCTAAAGGCACGCGCGACTTTTTGCCCCAACAAGTGGCAAAGCGCAATTTCATTTTCTCTACCATCAAATCGGTGTTCCGCCAGTATGGTTTCGAGGAGATAGAAACCCCTGCCTTGGAAAATT
>JAFDYM010000158.1 GCA_018267435.1 Bacteroidota bacterium
GCCTATATGGCAAATTCTTTTTTAAGCGCAGGGGCTTTATAGCGCCTGTAGGGCCTTATGCTTTGCTGGGCGTGTACTACCAATACTCTACTAATACCATCTATTCCCCATCTGATAATAACGACTACTATAGCATACCTACCATTAACCGCAATAACATAACTGCCCACCATGGGGGGTTGCAAGTAGGTATGGGGCGCAATTTTGTGGTGGCTGGCCGTATGGTAATAGACCTTGGCATGACCCTAAACATAACTTTGCCACCACCTAATGTTGGCACTACCATTAACACTGTAGAGCAGGCTGCGTATGCCGATCTTATATTGCGCAACCTATTTCAACTGCACGTAGGCATAGGTGCATTGGCGTTTTAACTTTTATAAAGCCTTAAAGTAAGCAACATGAAAAACATATATATAGCCATAGCCTTAATAGGTACCCTATTGGCACAGGGGTGTATGAAAATAGAAACCGAAAAGCTGAACTGTAGCCCAGCCCCTAGCACCCCTACTGTACTTGGTGCTACTACTTACGACCTTGCGCCAGGACAATACTTTAACCCTAATATTGGCAACCAACAGTACTATAGTGGCTTTTATTATTACTGGATAAACCCACTTGGTACCGTTATAAAGAAAAATGAAGTCCCCGATATTTATCTACAGGTAACTTCTACGGCACAATCGGGCATATACAAGCTAGTGTATTCAAACACAAGCGGCTCTTGCCACTCGGATACTGCACGTATAACCGTAAATGTAACCACTACCACTACGCCACCCAACAACTGCAATATGAGCGAAAACACCTTTACCCCAGGTACAGGCACTAGCACATATTCATTTGCCACGGCTAGTATAATTACCAATGGTTCATACTCATACGCCCGTTGGGAAAACTCTTCTACCGAGTATACAACAGTTAGGTTCGGACTAAAACCTACCACCACTACCAAAAACCACACCGTGCTAGATGTAAACGACCCCCAACTTTTGGGCGATAACGAGTCGGAAATATCGTGCGTAATAGGTGGCATAAGCTATGCTGGCATAAGCGGCACGGTTAAAACCAGCTATGTAAACGGCAAGTACAAGGTTGAGTTTTGCGATGTTATATTGAAGAGGGTAAGCGCATCAACATACCTTTACGATTGTAAAGGCTACCTGCTGTACCAATAACTAAGTTAAGCGTATTTGCCATTGATAGATACGCTTAACCTGTAGAATAGCACTACCACTTTATTTGTGTATTTGCGGCACATATTACCTAATGCAAACTACATGCAGAATCATCAAAAAAAAACAATAGGCATATTAGCTTTATTGCTAGTGCTGAACATAGCTACCCAAGCACAAATACCCGGCTACCAAGGCTTGCGCTTTATAGCTAAGTATAATTGTGGCATTAATCACCCTGGGCTGTTTGGCAGGCCTGGCAGGCTGCCAGCCGTATTTCATATAGCCTCGTTGGAATATACTGTAAGCAGGCAATGGGCTATAGGTATAAATTATGGGTTTATGTTTTACAACGATGCCCCAGCACCTAAAACTTTGTTTGCCAGTAACGAATCCTACAATAAAATAAATAGGAGCGACTTTAAAGGCAAGTATTTGCAGCATACTACGAGTATATATGGCAAGTACTACATTAAACGCAGAGGATTTATTGCCCCTGTAGGCCCATATGTAATAGCAGGTTTGTATTACCAATATTCCCGCAATATTTTCTATTCGCCACCTGAAACCCAATATACCCTAGGCACAAGGCCTATGCAGCAAAATAACATTATAGCTCACCACATGGGTATACACTTTGGCATGGGAAGAAATTTTGTTGTACTAAACCGAATGGTTATAGATTTAGGATTTACCCTAAACTTAACTGCACCTAACCCCGCCATAGTTGCTGAATCAGGCTTTGGCGGTTCGCAAAGGGTTGCCTACAATGATCTTATTTTACGCAATTTATTTCAACTGCACCTTGGCTTAGGGGTGTTGGCCTTTTAATTTTACATTATGAACCGTTTACTATATGTTATTATACTTATTGTACTACTGGCCAGCCAAGCATGCATGAAGGCTGAAATAACCTTGCTGCCCTGCACCCCAGTGCCCTATACCCCATTAGTACCAAGCAGCGTAGAAACAGAAATAGGCAACACATTACTTGTGAATGTAGATAACGAGCAGCGGATAACCAATATGGCCTATTATTGGATAAGCCCTAACGGAACCATATTAAGTTCAGATATTCAAGGCCAATTGAAACTGATGGTAACCGCCAATACTGTACCCGGTATTTATAAACTAGTACAATCAAACGCTTCTGGCACGTGCCACTCGGATACAGCACAAGTTAACATTACAATAAAACAAGATATTCCAAACTGCAACACTGCCAATAATACCATTCGCTTATTGAATAACAACCATAACGTAAATAATGGTGTTGGCTCGCAGCAATGGGAATCTTATGACGTAAGTTGGAACGGAGATTTATCGTGTAGAGCCCAATTTGCCGTTAAACCAAATAGCAACATCGAAACGGCATATACAATTAGTTCCGAAAACGTTTCTTATCTCGAAGACAACCAAGTCAATTTCTCTATTTCTACAACAACTGGAAGCTATAATGCTATAAGCGGCAAAATATATGTACAGCCATTCAGCGGAGGCGGCATGCAAGTAATATTTTGCAATATAACCGTACGGCAGAACATAAATGGCTCCATCCTTACAAGCACTGGTGTAAACGGAAATCTGTTTTATTACTAAACAGGTATTGCACCACACCATTTTTTCAGCTTACCTTAGCGGTACGAATGAACCGCAACCTAGACGCCACCGGCGACAACCTAAATAAAGAAGAACGCGAGCTGGACCGTGCCCTGCGCCCCAAGGCGCTGGACGACTTTATGGGCCAGCCCAAGGTAATAGACAACCTGTTTGTGTTTATAGAAGCTGCCAAGCGCCGTGGCGAGGCGCTTGACCATGTGCTGCTGCACGGCCCTCCCGGCTTGGGCAAAACCACGCTATCGCACATTATAAGCGGCGAGATGAACGTGAACACTAAAGTAACCAGCGGGCACGTACTGGAATATGAAAAGAACCCCTCAGGCTGGCTGACAAACCTAGAGC
>JAFDYM010000159.1 GCA_018267435.1 Bacteroidota bacterium
CTGGGCATCGCCCTGCTGGCGCTTAGGGCCCAAGTGGCCCGACATTGAGTAAACCTTGCACTCGTTAAACAGGATGTATTTTCCGTGTATGTTCTTTACCCATATCTCCATTATGTTTTCTTCTTTAAAAACACGGATATACATGTCGCTAAACTCTTCCGATACTTCCTTACTGCGACATTTCATAAAGAACAGCTCCTCTTTACGTTCGTATGCTGCACTTACTCGGGGATATTTTTTCTGTTCCTCTTCAAATGAACTGGTTTGCGGAGCAAAAGCACACACCGCAAGTAACATGCATAAAAAAGAAAGAATAGACAGGGGTTTCATTTAGCTGACTAGTTGTATAAAATATGTAACGCAGTTTATACAGCTTAGTTACAAAGGTAAAACGTGGAACAAATTTTTTGTTTTTTTCTTTGTTGTTAGCAAGCTATCCACATGTATTAATCAAGTAGATTAAATTTAAATTAAAACAAGGTTATTATTAGCTGTGTGAATTGCTGTACAAAAGGAAGCTCATAAATTTGGAATTGTACTTGTTCCAATAGTCATAAACATATTCCACGTTGAATGTGGATTGCAAAACCGCACCAGTACTAGCTTTGGTAGGTTTATTCACAACCTGTTAATAGCTATGTTGACAGGCAAATAGGGATAGTTTTTCATCCACATAGGTGAAAACGCTATGTGGGTAAACATAGGTTTCTCCACGTGCAACAATACTAAAAGTGGGTATGGGTTTCTACACCACATATTCAAAAATGCTTGTGTACTGTTTTTACAACGCTTATCCACAGTTATCCACACAGTTGTTAGCTATGGTGGAAATGGCATGTTCCACATCTTTTATGATTGTAATATACTTATGTAGTCAATTACTGTTCGAAAATATGGTATATAAACTGTTAGTATATTAGGATATCCTTTTGGGTTTTGTTGTAATTTGAAAAATTTTTGTGGTGAGTACAGTAGATAGAGAGATGCATATTGATGCTTTATTAGATGCCCCAATAAGTGTGGTTTGGCAAGCATGGGCTGACCCAGCGCAAATAGTGCAATGGTGGGGACCGAACGGTTTTACCAATACCATGCAAACTTTCGACCTGAGAGAAGGTGGTGAATGGCGCTTTACCATGCATGGACCTGATGGTAAAGACTATCTGAACAAAAGCGAATTTCTTGATGTGATACCCGAGCGCGTATTCAAGTTTGAACACTCAAGCCCGCACTTTATAACTACAGTATTGTTTGAAGCCAAAGGCAACGAAACACATATTGACTGGACGATGTTATTCGATAGTAAAGAGATGCGCGATGCTATTGTTAAAGCAGCTAATGCCGAAGAAGGGTTGAAGCAGAATATAGTGAAGCTAAAAACGTTTCTCGTTAAGTAGTCCCTACTTCACCACCACAGGCAAGCTTACATAGCTAAGCGGGCCACACTGTACCGTAAAGTTTTCTGGCTTCGGGTTCGGTAAGTTAAAGTGCCCTGCATCGGCACCAGCTATTGAAATACGAACGCTGTGTCCCGCTTTGAATAAATATGATATTGGCAGCAGGTCGAACTCCAGTTCCATCATTTCGTTTTTTACAACAGGCAGTATGTCTGTCTTGTTGTACGTATGGTCGGGGTATGGTGTTTTGTATATAGCGTCGTCTTTAACTTTACGGTGCATAGGTCGCAACATACCTTCGGTAACATAGGTTACGCTACCGTCGGGGGCTACGTCTTCCAAGTAAGCAAATACGGTAGCGTCTGTAGCATCTGCTGCTAGGTTTAGCTTTACTACTGGGTGGCCAGTTATCTCGGTAGGCTCGGTAAGGGCGCTACTTGTAAAGCATAATAGTTTTTTATCTTCTTCGTTGCGTAGCGCATAGTTAGTTAAGCCGTTTTTATATAGCGTAGTTACACTGTTCCATCGCGATGTTTTACCTGAGGTGGCGGTATAGTCTATTTTGTAGGTTACTTTATCGGCTTTACTAGTTGCGCTAGTTGTTTTCAAGCTGTTATCGGCGGATAAATATAGGTTGGTGTTTGTCGTGTTTTTAACCGGCCAGGCGTTGGCGGTGTTCCATTCTTCGGCGGCTACAGTATAGTATGTTATGGCAGGCTCGGTGTTTATACCATTTTCGATACCCTTTAAGTAGTAGTCGAAAAAGCGCAGCATCTCTAACCGTACATTCAAGTTAAGATCTTTTGTAGCTGCATAGGGGCTAACATTACTATGCGGACCATGATCCCATGGGCCTACCAATACTTTTACGGTATTGCCAGTGTTCATGTAGCCTTCCACACAACTCTTGGCCAATGCGCCATCGTACCAGCCGCCTATACGATATATGGCTGTACCACTATTAGCTATTTTATCGCGGTTGCTGTGTATGCTAAAGGCATCGGCACTTAATTGCACGTGCGGCTGTATATCGTCTCGATAAGTTACATCTTGCAAGCCTTTAAACACATCGAAATTGTTTTGATGGTTGGCAACACACTCTTTTAGCATTCGGCTCTGTTTATCTTTATGTACCGGGTGTATACCTTTTGCTAGTCTTGCGCCTGGACCAAAAGCTTTAAAGTTGTTGTTATCAAGGCAGCGGGTAGTGTAGCCCCATACATCTATAAACGGCCCTTGGCATACACCACCTGGGAACATGATATAACCATATAGATCGAAAATATTAGATACAGGTATACAAGCCTTTACTGCAGGGTGTTGGTTTACCAATAGCATTTCGGCAGTTGTGCCAAGGTACGATACACCTGTAGTGCCGACTTTACCGCTGCTCCAGGCTTGAGAGATGATCCAATCAACAATGTCTTTTCCGTCCTGCACTTCCTCGGGGCTAAACTCCATGCTTCTGTTTCCTTGCGATGCCCCTGTGCCGCGTACGTCAACTACCACACAAGCATAGCCATGGCTGGTGAACAGCTTTACTTCATCTTCGTTTACCACAGTAAGCACGGGGTCTTTTATTAGGTTGAACGGCCACTTAGCCTGTACCGAGCGTACATAGCGGGTTAAGTACAATACAGTTGGTACTTTTTTGCCTGCCTCCAGCTTTTTAGGCAAGTATACATCTATAGCTAGTTTTACGCTATCGCGCATGGGTATGTAGTAGCTATGGTATTTATAGCCTTTATATGCTGCTTCGGTGTAGCCCTTATACTCGCCTACGCGGCTTACTTTGGGGTTGTTTACCGCTGGCTTTTTGTTGCCATTGGCAAATGCGGTGCTAAGAGTAAATACAAATAGGAATAGAAGCGGTAAGCGGTGTAAAGGTTTCATGTGCTGTCAGGGGATGATTGTTGGTTACCGCATTTGACGAACGTGAAACAGGTATATTTTAAGCTGCCAACATTTTATGAATAATGATAAATGTATAGCATATAAAAACTATTATCTTTAAATAATGAAAACACCTCTAACCCTCTTATTATCTGTCTGTTCATGGTTTTCGCTTAAGGCGCAACTACAGTGCGGCATTAGTGTTAATGATAGCACAGTATGTCCTGGTACTAATATTTCCTTTATCGATGTTTCAACTGGTGGCGCTACATCGTACTATTGGGAGTTCGAGGGGTTAGGTACTAGCCTAGCAACTAATCCGTCGTTTACATTTAACCAGCCGGGTTTATATTCCATTAAACATACAATTTCAAATGGCACGGGTATCGATAGTTGCTATTTGAATATCCGTGTTTTCAATCCTCCTAATGCAAGCTTTATGGTTGTAGACTCAGATGCCTGCGTGTTCGATTGTGCGGGTTTAACTGTGTTAAATACAAGCGTGGGCGTAGATGCACCTATACTAAATTATTTATGGGACTATGACGATGGTGCCATTGGTAGCTCACAAAACTTTATGCATTGTTATGTTACTGAAGGTGTGTTTGGTGTGCGGCTTAGTGTAATGGACACGAATGGCTGTATGTCTAGTATTTATAAGCCTGGCGCAATATTGATTCAAGGAGCGATACAGGCTAATATCGGTTCTGACTATCAAGGGCCATGTAGCTTGGCAGATACCCTTTCATTCTCGGCGCAGGTTAATACGAATAGTTCTGTTACAGGCTATAGTTGGCATTTTAGCACTGGCGATTCTGCTTCTACCCAAAACACAAGTAAGGTTTTGCCATACGGTGTACATGTAGTTATCCTTGCTGTAGTAGATACAAACGGTTGCTATGCTTATGACACTTTAAACCTAGACCTGCGCGGTATCGATGCAGACTTTACGGCAAATGCCGTTTTCGATCCTTGCCCCCCGTTTCCTGTTAGTTTCAGTACTGCAAGTAGCAGCGGAATTTACAGTTGGATTTTTGGAGATGGCGGAACAAGCACCCAACAAAACCCTAACCATATATATGTTCGTTCGGGCGTGTATTCGGTTGCTCTTGCTATTACCGATACATCGGGAGCATGCACTACTTCTTTTTCTAAAACTGATTACATAACAGTGAGAGGCCCACAGGTTAGCGCAACTGTATCGGAAGATACAGGCACACTACCACATATGGTTATTATCGAGGCTACCTACACGGATGTTACATCTATAACCATAACTACAGGCGATGGTGCTGTATACAGCAACCCAACTTTCCCTATTAGTCATACATATAACTTCGAAGAAAATTATGTGATATCTGTTTCAGCAGAGAATGAGCTTGGTTGTGCGTATGTAGTGGATGTAGATACTGTAGTTGTGTCGGATACATTGGTTAATAGCATTGCCGATGTGGCTAGTGTGGGTTTTGCTTTGTTTCCAATAGTTAACAGCGGCTATGTTACGCTTAGCACTAGTAGTATATCTGTGGCAGATAAGGTTGAGCTATATAACTTATTAGGAGAAAGAGAGCAGACCGTTGTTATCACTAAACAACATCAAATGCTTGATGTAAGCAGCCTTACTTCGGGAATGTACATTGCTGTATTGGTTAAGAATGGGGAGGCGATTGGGCAAGCAAGGGTTATAAAGAGATAGCAGCGAAGAATGTTGGCTAAACCCAACATTAAGTGCGATAATTAAGCTTAATGATGGCTATAGGCATCAAAACATACGCCACTCTTCAGCTACATCAAGCAGGCCTTTTATAAGCTGTCCGTTTTGCTTTTTCCAAAAGGGGTAGTTGCAGAAAATAATAACCCTGCGCTTGGCACGGCTAACGGCTGTGTTGATGAGGTGCAGGCCGCGCGTCTTTGCAAACTTGGTATCGGTAAACCATTTCTTGTCGGTATCTACTACGCTTATCAGTACGTTGTCCCACTCTTTACCTTGCGCGCCGTGTACGGTAAGTATGCGGCCTTCGTTGCGCTCTTTGGTTAGCATTTTGGATAGCAGCTTTACCTGGTTGGTGTATGGAGTAAGAATAGCATAATCATTCAAGCCATTCATTTGTATAAACTGCTTTATGGCTAAAGCCTCAGGCTCGCTTTCGCGCGTTGGCTTTTGCATAGCATTGCGGAACTGTGGCACCGGCGTATCTACATGCACATAAAATATTTCCGTTTCACCTTTACCACTATCGCTGGCAAAGCCGTTTCGGTACACGTGCTCGTTTAGTATGTTAGCCAAGTTATCGCCGAAGCGGTGTGTATAGCGCAGGTCGGCGCGGGCAATGCTGCGGCTAAGCTGCTCTTCGTTGTTGATGTATGCTTGGTAAGCTGTGTCCTTGCTCTCTTCAAATAGGCGCGGCAAGTGTATGGCACTCTTGCTCCACACAAAGGCATCTTGCTGCTCTTTGTCTTGCAGGTCCATGTCGTTCATTTCGCACACGGGCGGTAGCTGCAAGTGGTCGCCAAGAAAAGTAACTGGCACATTACCGTTCATCAGCACCATTGCCTTTATAGCATTGGCATATCCCGCCTCATCTAAAAAGATATGTTCTACCTCTAGTTCATCTTCTAGAAAACGATAGATGTAGCTATCTAAAGTAGCCGCTATTACAGTGGCTTCTTTGGCGCGTTCGTTGCTGCCGTTCATGCGCTTGTGAGCATCTTGCAGGCCGTCGTACATGTTCTTCAAGTCTGCCTCGGGCATTATGGCATAGTCAGCGGCTTTGGCTTGTAGCAGCGCATCATCGCGGCGCATCTTCTCTACCAATCCTGCCAAGAACGATATGGTATTATCCAGCGTTGCGGCTTCTATATTCTCTGCCATAGCCTTGGCAGCAGGGTGGCCCTTCATTAGCTGTTGTGCTTCTTTTATCATTTGCTTTATCAGCTTTTGGCTGGTGCTCTTTTCGTGTGCTAGTGCTATTAGGTTACGCACCTGTTTTAGCTTCTCGGCTGCTTCGTCAAGTTGGGTTGTGGTGTCGTCTTCCTTCTTGTCGGTGTCCTTGCGCATTACGTTTTTAAGTACGCGCATCTGTTTTTCTATCTGCAGCTTTTGGCTAGCTATACCGTGGCTTTCGCATACCTCGGGGTATAGCTCGGCAAAGGCCTTGGTTGTGTGCCCAAGGCGCAGAAATTTATTGCGGGGTATGCCTGCGGCATCGCTTATGCGTAGCACGCCTTTCATTACTTGCTCAAGGGCTGTGTTGGTTGGTGCCAGAATAGCGCAGCGCTTACCTTGGCGTGCATACTGTATCACTACGTTGGCTAACACCATTTGTGTTTTACCTGTGCCAGGTGCACCCCATATATAGCTGAAGGGCTTGGTAATAACGGTGCGTATAGCTTGTAGTTGGTCTGGTGCAGGCTGTAGGCCCAAGTTATTGGCAAAGCTTACTGAAGGTCTATCCAACGGAGAACTCTTATCGGGCAACTGTAAGTCATGCCCTTTCTGCTCGAACCAATTCAAAACGCGCTGCACCAAAAACTTCATGTCTGCTATTACTACCAGGTCGGCATTCTTTATGCCGTTCAACTTGGCGAATAGCTCGGCGCTCTTAGGTTGTACGTATAGTATGTTGCGTTCGGTGTCGTACTCCAGTACTTCTATCTGTCCGCCATCGTATTGCTTAGGGTCGTTGGCAAAGCGGAAGAACAGCGCCTCGGCATCGAATATCTTCTTCGATAAGCGGATGCTTACTATACGCTGATATATGTCTATCACCTCTACACCCCATACCTCTACCTCGTTCAAACCTTTGCCGGTTTTTTCAAGATAGTTATGGTACACCTTGCAGGCGTTCAAACAAAGGTCGCGTATTTCGGTAGCGTTCATTTTATAAGGGCGGTGAAGGTAAGAAAACTACTACCTATTAAAATGGAAAATCCGATCCTCTTTCAAGAACCGGATTTTCGCTGTGCTAACCAAAAACTCTTTATTGCATTTTAATCACTAGCGGATTGAATGGGCTGTCGTTCATTTGATATGTAACTTCAGCTTCGCTCTTTTCTTCGCTCTCAAGCGGCTGCATAAATACGTCAATATCTACATAGGTCGATTCTTTATCAATAGCCTTAGCCACATAGCGTTTGTAGCCCGCTACTTTAAACACTACGCGTATAGGTAGCGCCATCTCTTTTTTGTTTAAGGCCAAAGCATAATTACCCTTATCATCTATTTGGGCTTTCAATACCTCTGCGCCAAACTTTTCAAAGCTTAGCTTAGCATTGGCAATAGGTTTTTTGGTGCTGGCGTCAATTATGCGGCCGGTTACCACCATCACGTCTGGATTGGTAACGGCGCTATTGACTATAGCCTGCGCCTCGGTACTAGATGAAGAAGAGCCTGTTGAAGATGTTTGTGCAGAAAGATTTCCACACGCTAAGGCCAACAGGAAGCCTAAGCCCAATGTGATCATTGTTTTTGTAGTCATGGTAGACCTCCCTTTTGTTTATGAATGAATATTGTTTAATAATCAACTAGTTATGCGTATCAACTTGTTAATCTCCCTTTTCCGCCAACTGCGAAAACTGCTATTCCGCGAATTTTCGCAACAAAGATACAGATAACCAAACGAACTGTTGTGGAAAAAATTGTAATAATTGTGTTAAAAATGGACGCTTTTGTCCGCTCTACCACTTTCTTTACCATAAACTGACAATAGACCATGAAGAAAACACTGATTTACACCAATGCTGTGTTGACTATAATAGCCGCAGCACTTACAATCATCGTATTGCAGAATCTAGAAATAATACCAAAGGCGCATGCTGCATCGCCAACATTATTGCCATTGAATGAGAAGGGAGAGTTACCTGTACGCGTTGTTAACCCAAGCAACGAGGTAACGGTTACCAATATGGTAAAGGTGAACATAGAGGAAGTTGATGGCAGCAGCGTGTGGGGTAAAGTGCCTGTAGTTATCAAGCCTTAAAAAGCCTGTAGGTCTACTAGCTTTTTATAGATGCCGTTTTTGGCAGTAAGTCCTATGTGGTTGCCGCGTTCGGCTATCTGGCCGTTTTGCATCACAATTATTTCATCGGCAAACTGTATGGTGCTTAGGCGGTGCGCTATTACTATGGTAGTGCGCCCTTTCATTAGCTTGGTCAATGCATCTTGCACCAATCGTTCGCTGTTACTATCAAGCGATGATGTTGCTTCGTCCAATATCAATATAGGTGGGTCCTTCAACACGGCACGTGCTATGGTTAGGCGTTGGCGCTCGCCGCCACTTAGCTTGCCGCCGCGGTCACCTATTATGGTATCGTAGCCATTAGGTAGCTTACTTATAAAGTCGTGCGCATTGGCTATGCGTGCTGCTTCCATCACGCTATCGCGTGTTGCATTAGGGTTGCCAAAGGCAATGTTGTTGAAGATAGTATCGTTGAACAATATCGACTCCTGCGATACCATGCCGAACAGTTGGCGCATTTCGCGCAGCTGATAATCGCGCACATCTACGCCGTCTATCATTATGCTGCCCTCTGTTACATCGTAAAAGCGTGGCAGCAAATCAACCATGGTAGTTTTACCCGCACCCGATTGGCCAACTAGGGCTACCATCTTGCCTTTTGTTATTTGCAGGTTTACGTTTTTAAGTATCTGTTTATTGTCGTAGTTGTTATATACAAAGCCTACGTTTTTGTATTCTATGCTATGCTCAAAACCTTTTATCTCCTTGGCGTTCTGCCTATCGCTTATTACTACTTCTGCATCTAGCACTTCGAATATACGCACTGCCGAGGCCAAGCCTTTGCGTATGTTGTAGTAAGCGTTCGAGAAGTTTTTAGCCGGCGCTATCAACTGGCTGAACAAGGCCATGAAGTGAATGAATGTAGGTGCCTTAAAGCCTTGGTTGCTAAGTACCAAGTTGCCGCCATACCATAGTACGGCACACACTACACATATAGCAAGAAACTCGGTAAGTGGCGATGACAGCTCTTTACGCGTAACTATGCTACGGCTTTTGTCGAAGTGCCTATCGTTCAGTTTTGCAAACTTATCTTCTTGATATTTTTCTGCACTAAAGGCGTGTATAATGCGCAGGCCGCTGATAGTTTCTTCAAGCTGCGAGAACAGCTCTCCTGCCAGTGTTTGGCTCTCGCCGCTATCGCGCTTTAAGCGCTTGCCCACCCTGCCGATTATCAATACCGTTACCAATAGCATAAGGAACACAAAGCCTGTTAGCGATGGGCTTAACATCAGCATCCAAGTAAGGAACACGATAATGGTCAATGGCTCGCGCACCGATATTTCTAGGAAGCTCATGATGCTTACCTCTACCTCTTTCACATCCTCTGTCATGCGGCTTATCAAGTCGCCTTTCTTTTCCTTACTGTAGTACGATAATGGCAGCGATAGTATTTTTCTATATAGTTCGTTTCGCATATCGCGCACGGCTCCGCTGCGCACAGGGCTTAGTACGTATAGTGCCAAATACCTAAAAAGGTTCTTTAGCATAAATATCACAGCTACTGCTACGCATATTATGGCAAGTGTTTTAGTATCGCCATAGGTGGTCATGCTTAGGGTAATGTAGTACTTCAGTGTATCAAGAAAATACTCAGCCGTAAAGGCGAACACAGGTTTGATATATACGGGGTCGCTTTCCTTAAACAACACTTGTAGAAAGGGTATAAGCATTACAAGCGAGAAAAGCGAAAACAAGATAGTGAGCGCATTAAAGAATACATTTAACAGTGCAAACGCCGAATATTTTCGTACGTAGCTAAGTATGCGCATTAGGTTCTTCATTCGGCAGCAAATATATATTTATAACAGCAGTACCCAATTATAGGCTTTAGCAGCGTTTAACGCTAAAGCAAGGGCTTAATTATTATTTTAGCACAAATTTATTTAGCAAAGATGGATAGTAGGAGACAATTAAAGGTGGCTTCGTTGTTTAAAGAAGCGCTTGCAAACATACTTACCCGCACGGGCAAAAGCATATACGGTAACGCATTTGTTACAGTTACTAATGTGCGGTTGACATCGGACTTGCTATTGGTGCGCTATAACTTTAGCGTGTACAATACTGAGCAGCCAGAGGAAGTATTGTGGGCACTGAATAAGCATAAGCCAGAACTAAAGAAGGCTTTGGGGCAGGAATTGCGAAGCCATGTGCGCCGCATGCCCGAGGTAGAGTTTTATCTTGATAAGTC
>JAFDYM010000015.1 GCA_018267435.1 Bacteroidota bacterium
AACCGACCTTACTGGGCGCGTGGTAAGTGAAGGAATTGCAAGTTCAAACACTTTTATATTCGACAGGGGTTCACTATCATCGGGCCTTTATACGTACCAAATCATTCAGAATAATAAAGCTGTAGCCAATGGTAAATTGGTAATACAGTAGTCACCTCTTCACACGCACACAAACAGCTTAAGTTTGGCCCCGCCCCACACAGGCGGGGTTTTTTATTTTGGGTGATTACACAGATTGAGATTGATTGCACAGATTAATTTGGCGCGGTGCTGTAGCCTATATCTCGTACGGTCGCTTGCCACGCGCGCTCTTCCTGTTTGCATTTTATGCTGCTTGGCTTAACAAGCTGGGCTCCACAGCATGAACGCGCGCGGCAACAAGCAGTATGCGCGGGGCGCCATAGTACCGCGCCAAATAATAACAGTATGCTACTTGCTTATCTTTACAAGTTTGCGTTGGTTGCCATTGTAAGTTATTTCGGCTATGTATATGCCACGTGGTAGGTGCCCAATAGGTATTTGGGTGTTATTGTTAGCAGGCACGTCATCTACCATTTCGCCATATAGGTTGTAAAAACTTACGCGGTTAAGTTCAATTAGTGCTGCGTCGGTATTTATAATAAACTGGTCGTATTGTAGCCAGGCATTTATGGCCCCATCAAGGTTTGGTTCGGTAATGCTGGTTCCATAGTCGCGTACTATTATTTGTTTTATCAGCGAGTCGTGCGCTATGCCGCCATCGGTAGGGTAGGGCCACACTACCAGTATATCGGGCCCCACTACAAAGTAGGCGGGTGTTATTACCACTATCATGTTTAGGGCAAGGCTATCGCCGGGTGCTAGGTTTAGCTGTTGGCCTTGTAGTGGGTTAGGGAATATATTCTGGTTTACGTTTAGTATACCGTTTATTTTTAGTCTAAAGCCCAAAGTGCTGGCATAAGTGGCTGTATCGTAGTTTTTTAAATAGGTGTTTATGCGTAGTGTATCGCCAAGGTTTAGTGTGTCTTGCGAGTAGGTGGTGGCGCCAAAGCCCAGGCTAGATGCCGCATGGGCAGTTTGCCCCAGGCATAGGGCTATTAGTAATACAATCAGGGGTTTAAGGCTCTTCATACACACAAGTTTACATTAAAGCTATAAAGTATTTTCCATTCTAAGCTTTAAGCTTGCAATAATCTAACGCAGTTAAACAGTTTATAATAGCTATATTTATAGCAATTAACCCGTATAGGTATAGCTATGGATATATTACAGCAAATGGTGGGCGCACTGGCTAAAGATGAGTTGAGATATTTTAAAATATACGCCAAGCGCATGGCCGATAGCGATGGCCGTAAAGATTTTATACTATTGGATTACATGCGCCAGCACCCCGATACATATACCGATGCTGCCGCAGCAAAAAAGATATATGGTGCCAAGGATAAAGCCAGTTTCTATAGGCTGAAAAACCGCCTGCAAGATTATTTGGCCGACTACTTGGCGCTACACCATACTTGGAAAGGCGATTGGAACGAGATGGGCAGGCACTTATCGGTATACCATATCTTTTTGGCCAAGAAGCAATATAAGGTAGCCTTGTTCTACCTTAAAAAGGCTGAACAGAAAGCACTGAAAGTAGAGCACTACGAAATGCTGGATATGATATACGGCAACTTTGTAAAGCTTAGCGAAGACCTGCTTGAAATAAACCCGCTACATTATATAGCTGCCCGCACACAGAATGCCGAGCGCCTAAACAAAATACGCGAAACAGACCAAGCCCTTGCGGCACTTAACTATAGGCTAAAGCTTACCCAGAATGTAGGTGGTGCCAAAGCTGATGCGCTGAAGATATTGGATAGTACAGTGAAGGAGTTTACCAGCGATGCGTCGTTAAAGCATAGCAAGTCTTTTCAAACACGTATTTACCGCGCAGTAAGCCAAACATTGCTACAGCAGCATAAGTATGCCGACCTTGAGAAATTTTTGAAAGAAACCTATGCCACCTTTACTGCGCAGCAATGGTTCGATAAAGATAACCACGATACCAAGTTGCAAATGCTTACCTATTTGGTAAACGCACACTTTCGTACGGGTAAGTACAATATATCGTTGCAGTATGCACAAGTGCTAGGCGAGGAGATACAGGCATACAAAAAGCTATTGTATGATAAGTACCTGTTCTTTTACTACAACTCGCTTATTATAAACTACAGCGCACTTAACAAGCCTAAGGCGCTTAGTATACTGGAAGAGTTTGAGCGCGAAACACGGAACAAACAAAATAGCTACTACGACCAGTTTATACATTTTAATAAGGCTATGCTATTGCACCAGCTTAACAAGCCCGATGCCGCAGTGCGCAGTATAGTGAAGCTGTATGTGAACGATAATTTTAAAAAGGCCGATGTGTCGTTCAAGTTTAAAATAGCTATGGCAGAGCTTATTATGCAGTTTGATGCTGGCGATATGCAAAGCTACCAGCTACGAAGCGATGCCGTAAAGAAGCAGTATAAGAAGTTGTTAACCGAGGGAGAATTTAAGCGGGATAAGGCACTGCTTGTATTAGTAGATAAAATGTCAATAACATCTAATTATAAGCGCGATGCTGTACTACGTAGGAAAGTAGAGGCGTTCTGTAATACAAAGGTGCCTGCCACAGCCATAGATGGAGAGATGATAAAGTATGCGCAGTGGATAGCCACCAAGTGGGGTTTAAGCGCGTAATAAACGTTATAAACACCATGCAACTCATTGGATTCAACATATATCTTTGATGTAAACTTTGAACCTATGAAAGCACTAAATTTTTTTTTTAACTAGCATACTGCTACTGTTTTTATTGGTGGCAAGGTCCCAAAACGCCTGTTTTGGTACATTTACGTTTCAGGCAGAGGGTTCGTACGATCCTGAAATGCGCTTTACGCCTTCTTATTTGTTAAACACGAATTGGCGTGTAGATAATGCAAAGTGGGCTTTTGGCGATGGTACAGATTCTACCACAACCACCAACTATCTGTTGCACGATTACTCGGCCACTACCGATACTGCTGTAAACGTATGCCTAATAGTATGGGCTACCGATACTGTAAACAACATCAGCTGTAGCGATACAATATGTAAGCAGGTAAGGCTATGCAACTTGCCAATAGCAAGTAATGTTGTTGCAAACGGTGTAACATCTAACATGAACTTTACGTCGTATGTTACGGCATATGCAAATGGATCTTATCCTATATACCAAACAATAGATTATGGAGACGGAAGTGCACCTGATTCGCACACATTTGCTAGCAGCAGCAATACTCTTTACACACATAATTTTCCTGCTACGGGTACTTATATAGTTACAGTTACATCTAGCAACACTTCGGGTTGTACAAAAGATACCAGTCTTTTGGTTACAATAAGCCAGTTTAACGCTTGTATTGTTAATGCAGGCTACACGCATACCATAAGCAACGATACTGTTATTCTTAGTAATACTTCAACCCCGCTAGGAGCTATAGCTTCATACGAAGTAGTAGCCAAATCGGCAGCTACAGGTGTGGTATATAGCCAAGCAAGTGGTGCATTTTCTGCCATAAACACAGTTGTTTTACCTTTAGATACAGTTATGAATGTTTGCCTTATAGTGCACGATACATCTGGTACTTGTAAGGATACGATATGTAAAACTATTACTACGTGGCAGCCCTGTGCAGTAGTATCTAATTTTACTTTTACTCAAACTGGGTCGGCTGTATTGGTGTACAATGCATCTACGGGTAACTATCCGCCGCTTACTTACCAATGGCAGGCACCAGGTGCTTGGCCTAGCAGCAGCACTGCTACCGATACTGCTTTCTATTACCCTAGCCTTGGTACACAAAACATTTGCCTTATAGCTACCAATGCCATTGGGTGTAAAGATACCTTCTGCACCAGCATAACCACAGTACCTACCGATACACTGTGCGGTATGGTGTTTATAGATGCCAACAGCAATGGTATATATGATGGCGGCGAACAGGTGCGTCCTAACTCTACTGTAAGGATAGATGGCAGCGTTTTTCTTACCGATAATACAGGGTTTTATAGGGCCCCCGTTGTAAGTGGCCCCCATGTAGTATCATTGATAGCGCCACCAGGCTGGGCTCAAACCTTCCCCGATACGCCGCTTGTGTATAATATTACTACAAACACAGGCGACCATATATGTGGGCTTGACTTCGGCATGCGCGATGATACGTTAACCCTTTCAGGTATTGCGTATTTGGATAACAATGGTAATGGATTGTACGATGCTGGCGATGCACCTAGGGCGAATGTGCCTATAGTTATTAATGGTACTAATGGCTCAGCCACTGTTTATACCAATAGTGCGGGGCATTATAGTTATGCTGTGTATAGCGGCTCGTATACAATTAGTAGTACGGCACCTGTAAGCCATGTGTTTACACAACCTTATGGCGTAAACTATTATAACGTAACTGCATATACGGCTAGCATAACCGGGCTTAACTTTGGTGTGCGCAATACTGCTACAACCATTAGCGGCAAAGTGTTTATTGATGCCAATAACAATGGTGTTTACGACCTTGGCGAAATTGGTGCAGCAAATCAACGTGTAACTATAGGTGGAACCTATGTTTATACCAATAGCTTAGGCGATTGGAGCGTAATAAAACCTGCTGCGGTATACAATGCCAGTTACAGCCCTACAGGTAGTTATATGGGCTATACCCAAACCAGCGCAGCCAATATTTCGGTTAACGCAGTTACAGCAGGCGGTGTATACCCTAATAATAATTTTGGTATATACCTAGCACCTGGTACTGGCGATGTATGTATAACTCTTTCACCTTCTAGTGCTCCATGGCCATTTTCTTCGAGTATATCTTATAGTATACAACTAACCAACTATGGCAATATACCTATGCCAGGTGTTTTGGAAATGAACTTCGACCCTTTGTATACTTATTTAGCATCTAATACTGCACCTAGTAGTATAGACCAAACAAACTATACCTTGCGCTGGAACCTTACAGTAGCCGTAGGCCAAACTATATACATTAGGCCTAGGTTTACTATGCCTAATACTACCCCAGTTGGTGTGCCGCTTTTTAACCAAGCTTTCTTTGCACCCGATGCTGGCTTTGTAGATGTAAACATGGCCTGCAACGAAGATACCTTACACCAAGTAACTGTAACCTCGTACGATCCTAACGATAAGTACGTATCGCCAATAGGCCAAGGCAACAACCATGCTATAAACAACGTAGGGCAGAAGCTTGATTATACTATTATGTTCCAAAATACAGGTTCGGCACCTGCTGTAAACGTTATATTGCTAGATACCGTGGAGGCAGATTTGGATATAGAATCGTTTGTAATGAAAGATGCCAGCCATGATTACCGCGTAGAAATAAACGGACAAGAAATTCAATGGACGTTTAATAATATAATGCTGCCCGATAGCAATACAAGCGCTGATAGTTCAATAGGTTTTGTATCGTTCAGCATGAAGGCGAAACAGAATTTAGCTGAAGGTACTTTGGTAACAAACAGGGCTGGTATTTATTTCGACTATAATGATGTGGTGGCCACTGGCACGGCATTCAATACTATCGAAACTGCTACTAGCATAGCCGATATAGCCCAAGGTGCCAATATAAGTATACAGCCTAACCCTTTCAATGCTTATACTAACCTAGTGATAACCGATGGCAACAGCCAAGCGCAATATACCCTACGCTTGTACGACGTGCTTGGTAAACTGGTGCAGCAGGTACACGCCAATACCAACATAATACGCATAGAGCGTAACAACATGCAACAGGGTATGTATATGTACGAAGTGGAACAGGATAACAAGTTAATAGGTAAAGGCAAATTGATTGCTGAGTAATTTTTTCGTACTGACTTTATAGCCCCATCCAGTTTATCGGATGGGGCTTTTTTGTTTGATGGGATTACACAGATTGAGATTGATTGCACAGATTAATTTGGCGCGGTGCTGTGGCCTAACTCTCAAAGTTTTACCTCCTACGGGCGCACATCCTGTACGGGCTTGCTTTCAAAACAACTTTGCCGAACCATAGCGGCACACATTTGTTACTGTAAAAGAAGCGCATACCTTTGGTGTGCAACATAACTGTGCTTATGAAGAAATTTACAAGGTGGCAATCTATAGTAATCTGTACGTTGGTATATGTGTTGTGCATGGGCGTGGCATGGAAGTTTGCGGATATATACCGCTTCGGTTTTCACCCTTTGCTGTTAATGCTGATAGCCGATGTAATAGCCACTGTTATTGTTTACGTTTTTAGCTTGCTGTATAAAAACAGCAGCCTGTACGACCCCTATTGGAGCGTAATACCGCCTGCCATTGCCTTGTTCTGGGCATGGCATTATAATGTACTAACAGCTACGCCTGTAGTGCTAATGCTAACTGGTATTAGCGTGTGGGCCATACGCCTTACGCTTAATTGGCTACGTGGTTGGCACGGCCTTTCGCATCAGGACTGGCGTTATGTAATGTTGCGCGAAAAGAACCCTAGCCTATACTGGTTGACCAACTTTGGGGGCATACATATGTTCCCTACGCTTATTGTATTTGCAGGTATGCTGCCTGTGTATTACTTTATACAGGCATATGACAATGTAGAAGGTAAATTAATACTGCCCATAGTAGTGCTGGGCTTTGTATTAACTATAGCTGCCGCGCTAATAGAACTTGTGGCCGATGAACAGATGCGTAGCTTTAAAAAGCGGGCACTGCCTGGGCAGTTTATAGATGAAGGCCTGTGGCACTACAGTCGCCACCCAAACTATTTTGGTGAGATATTGTTTTGGTTCGGTCTATGGGTAATGCTAATGGGTATAGCACCGCAATATTGGTGGACGGGCGCAGGTTGGCTTGCCATGGCTACCATGTTTGTATTTGCCAGTATACCTATGATGAAAGAGAAGAATCTGAAAAGCAAGCCCGGCTACGCACAGTATGTAGCCAAAGTAAGTATGCTGATACCATGGTTTAGGAAGAAGTAGGCAGTAAGCAATTAGATAAGTAGGCAAATAGGTAAGGCTTCTACAGCATGAGGAGAGTTTGTTTTTCTAACAACAAACTTCAAACTGTAAACTATAAACGGTTATTCCACTAGTAACCAGCAACCCGTAACTAGTAACTACAAGTTATCCCCGTCTTCATACCGCTTAGCTTTATAACTGCGCTGCCCTTGCTGTTTTCGCCGCCGGGGTGCATGGGCTTGGTATTGAAGGTAAGATGAAAGCGGTGTTGTTCTTTACAAGTAGGGTCGTTTAGTAAAAACAGTTTTACCGGTATTTGGGGGGGCAATGATTTTGTCATCATGCCGCTCCATATCAAGTCGAAGTTTTCGGCATCGCAAGCCTGTAGCTTACCAGTAAGTACGTGTAGTGTGTCTTTGCTTATATAGGCTGTATCTATCGGCAGCACATCGGTAGTGTTGCCATACAGCTCTTTATCTTTAAGTACGCGCTTGTATAAATATTCGTTAATAGTATCATTAACGGGTGGTGCAGGTGCAGCTGCAGTTTTTTTACTGCCACTACAGCTATATGTACTTACTACAGCTATTATACTTAGTGCTACCAGGGTTTGCTTTATCATGCTAGTTTACTATCAGTTTTTTAAGTGCCTTGCCGCTTGGGCTTTCCACCTGCAATATATAAATACCCGCACTTTGTTGGCCTATGTTTAGCTCAAGCTGCTGTGCGCTGCTTACAGTTTGGCTTACTACTTCGCCCATAGTGTTGTACACATTTATAGTGCGCTCCTCGGTTTTATCAAAGCGCACATTAAAGGTGCCCTGGTTGGGGTTAGGGTATACCTGTATATTTATGGCATCCACATCATTTATGCCTACTTGGCCTATACAAAAGCTGAACGACTCATCGTAGCCAAAGTTAGGTGTGGTAAGTGCTGCATATACTGGGGTATTGCCTGGTCCTGTTAGTTTCATGTCGCCTGTGGCGTTTTGTCCGTTCATGCCGTCGCCATAGCTGTCATATATTGTTAATGTGTAACAGCCATCTTTTAAGCACACAGGTATATTATATACCGAACCCGATTGCGTATCTGGGTATGGACCGCCCGAGTACACTACACTGCTGCTGGCATCGCTTATCTCCCAAGTTGTTTCGGTGCCATAGTCATCTGTTTTTAAGTATAGGTTCAGTGCACTGTTAGGGTTAACAGTAGTAAAGGTGTTAGCAGCACCATCGTTGGTGGCATTGCCATC
>JAFDYM010000160.1 GCA_018267435.1 Bacteroidota bacterium
GGCGCTGAAGAAGGAAAAGAAGCGCATACCCACCAAAGTACCCAAGGCCGTAAAGGAAACCATACGCAAAAACAAGAAAGTGAATGGTGAGAAAAAACAGAGCCGAGGGTTGAAAACCCGCGACTTTCTTTAAAGCATAATTTTACATATTCGCACCCGCGAAAAGATTTTATGCAGGCGCCTACGCACATACTGGCAGGAGTAATTATTAAGAAGTTGTTCGACTGGAGCGAATACAAGGCTGTGGCTTATACGCTGATAGCCGTGTTGGCTTTTTTGAGTCATGGCTTGTTGGATAAATTTGCCGTGCTTACTTACCACCGCCCCGATGCCGACTTTAGCGACCCGTTTTGGGTGGGCTACCATATAGCAGTACTGCTTGTTAGTATCGTGTTTCTGTATATGTATTGGGGCGAGTATAAGCTAGGCATCATCTTCGCCATGCTGCCCGACTTTGATTGGATAATGATACATGGCCAACACGCCCTGCATATCGATATTCCTTTCTATAACACCCCACACCTGCACAACGCGCTTAACTTCCTTTACGACCTAATACCAGGTTGGGAAAACCTAATGGACCTGCGCTACCAGCCTTGGGCCGCCATCTTCGAAGTGCTGTTGATAGCGCTGCTTATCCTCATCATCCGCGCGCTTGATAACAGGAGGAGGAATATACACTTCTAACGGACGGCAGACCGCAGACCACGGACGACGAGTACTGTCATACTAATTTTAGTTTTGGTATTTAGTCGGAATCATTTTCATCATAACAATCTGCATAAATCGGCGTGCTATTGTATTAAACCCTACACAGTCCACAGCACCCACGTTCAATAGTGCGGTATATAATAAAGATTAGGCACAGCATCTTCGCTATACTAAAAAGTGTGTAAACACCGTTATCAATAAAATTACGTGCTAATGACCCTATTACAAATTGTAACCGACACTACCGCAGCCGCTGCCCCGGCAGCAGCACCTACCATAAGTCTGCTTGACATGATTATGAAAGGTGGCTTCATCATGATACCTATCGGTATATTATCGGTAATAGCCATATACCTTACCGTTGAGCGTTTTCTTACCATCAACGCTGCCAGCAAGGTAGACCCAGGCTTTATGGCCAATGTAAAAACGCTGTTGCTAGATGGTAAAACCGAAGCAGCCCTAAGCATGTGCCGCGCCAATAACAGCCCTATAGCTAGGTTGCTAGAGAAAGGTATCAAACGCCTGGGCAAGCCAGTTAAAGAAATAGAAAGTGCTGTGGAGAATACGGGCAAACTAGAGATATACAAGCTAGAGAAGAACCTAAGCTACTTGGGTATAATAGCAGGTATAGCGCCCATGTTCGGTTTCGTAGGTACCATAGCGGGCGTTATCCGTATATTCTACAACATATCATTAGCCGATAACATAAGCATAGGTTTGATAGCAGGTGGTTTGTACGAGAAGATGATAACCTCGGCAGCGGGCCTTGTGGTGGGTATATTTGCACACGTGGCATTCCACTACTTGAACACGATGATTGACCGCGTTAGCTTTCAACTAGAAAGCACTACGGTTGAGTTTATCGACTTGATACAAGAGCCTAGCAAGCACTAATAGCCTTTAATTGTTGAACCCGTTAAACTAAGAGCGTATGCAGTTAAGGCGAAAAAGCAGAATGACCAGCGAGGTAAGTACACACTCGCTTAGCGATATCATGTTCTTCTTGATGTTGTTCTTCCTTATTATGTCAACCATGGTAGCACCATCAGTAGTAAAAATCAATCTACCTAAAACAAATGCAGGTAAGGCCCTAAGCAAGCAGAACATCGTATTGGCTATAGATTCTAACCTAACGTACTACTTGAACAACGAGCAGATAACTTTCGACCAACTGGAGCCGAAGCTAGCTACCTTTGTAAGTGCCGATACGGCTGCGCAGCCTAACATAGTGCTACAAGCCAGCCGCAGCATACAAGTGCAAGACCTAGTAGATGTAATGACCGTAGCTAACAAGCTAAAGCTGAAGATGGCATTGGCAACTACGAATAAATAGACGGATGACCGATGTCCGATGACGGATGTAAAGCCGAGCCGCTCAGTAAGCGAGAGAAATAGAAAATTGAGAGAATTAAGGTAATTGAGAAAAATAGGAGAAGTGGAATGACTAAATTATTCCCCTCTCCATGGTGGAGAGGGGCCCGAAGCTTCGGGAAGGGCTGAGGTTAATTATGGAATACCTTTATAGCAAGCATCAATAGATAAAACAAAGCAGTATTAATGTTCGCATCGAACTTTGAACAAGAAGAAAGGAGTTTTAGAACGAGGAAGAATAGCCTAGCGTTGTTCATCACCGTATCTGTGCATGCTATTATATTGCTAATCCTTTTCTATACCATACTGCAAACACCAGACCCCCCTTTTGAAGATAGCGCGGGTGGTATGGCTGTTAACTTCGGCTTCGATGAAACAGGTAGCGGCGATGAACAGCCTATGAGCTACGACCCAGGCCCTATGTCGAACACCGCACCTGCAGCGGCGGCATCGGCCCCTGCGCAGAGTGCCCCTGAGGAGCAGTTGAGCGAGGAAGAATCGGAAACAGAAGTGGTGGCACCTAAGGCTGTAGATAAGCCTAAGCCTACACCGAAACCGAACCCAGAAACTACGTTTAAGCCACAACCTAAAACAACCAATACTACCTCTACCAATACAAAGCCGACTACCACTACCAATACACCACCAGCACCTAAGGCTGACCCTAATGCACTATTTACCAAAGGTGCTTATGGCAAGCCTAACAACAGTACTGGCGATGGAAACACTGGCGGACAAGGCGACCAAGGCAAACCAAACGGCGACCCTAATAGCAGAAACTACTTGGGCGATGGCGGCTTTGGCGATACCCCTGGCAGTGGTGGCTTTGGTAAGGGAGGATACTCTCTAGCTGGTAGAAAGAAAATAACTATGCCTGAACCTGTAGAATGTAGCACTCGCGGTACTGTGGTGGTAGCCATAAAGGTAAACCGCGAGGGTAAGGTTGTTAATGCTACCGTAAACAGGTTGAAATCAACTGCGGTAGATGCGTGTAATACCAACAATGCCCTTGCAGCAGCACGTAAGGCTACATTTAACCCAGACCCTAACGCATCCGAAATACAGGAGGGTACTATTACCTATGTTTACCAAGTGAAATAGCACAACGCTATTATCTTCGCTGTGTGACTTACAAGGAGACTTTAAATTATTTGCTTGAACAGCTACCTATGTTTCAGCGCGTAGGTGCTGCTGCCTACCGTGCTGATCTTGGCAACATAACCGAACTGTGTAACATACTTGGAAACCCGCAACAGGGTTTGAAATGTATACACATTGCAGGTACCAATGGCAAGGGCTCGGCAACACATATTATAGCATCGGTATTGCAAGCGCAGGGCTATAAAGTAGGGGTGTTTGTATCGCCGCATTATAAAGATTATCGCGAACGTATTAAGATAAACGGAGAGCTTATAAGCAAGCCGTTTGTAACCAAGTTTGTGGTTGAAAACCAAGAACGTTTTAAGTCGGTAAACGCTTCCTTCTTTGAGATTTCAACCGCTATGGCATTTGCATACTTTAAGGCGAAGAA